>NZ_KE383884.1:0-112106 GCF_000422585.1 Hugenholtzia roseola DSM 9546 | reverse complement strand
AGTTTTTTTGTAAGTTTTAAAATTCTTCTTCTTCTTCAAAAATTTCAGACAAATCAATTTGTAGGTCGGGAAAAATATGAGCATTGAAAATTTCGTCTTCTACAAAACTACTTTTTAGCTCATATTTTTCATTTTCATTCAAAACATACTGCTGCAAAACATGTTCGGAAGGAAACACTACCCAATACTCTTTTACGCCACTTTCTTCATACAAGGCATATTTGGTTCGCATTTCTTTTTTTGAATTGCCGGGCGAAAGGATTTCGATAATCAAATCGGGCGCACCAACGCAACCTTTTGAGTCTATTTTGCTTTTATCGCAAATTATACAAATATCTGGTTGCACAACAGTATAAATATCTTGATTTGCCTTTTGTGATTTTTTCTTATCTAAAAGACGTACATCAAAAGGTGCATGATAGAGTTGGCAGGCACTTTTTCGCAAATAGTTCCCTATCAAAAGATAAAAACTTCCTGAAACGCGCTGGTGTTCGGAACTTGGCGCAGGCGACATTTTAAAAATTTTCCCTTTGATAAGTTCGATGCTTTGCTCGAAACGCCATGTAAGATAATCGGCATAAGTGTAAGTGCCATTTAGGTCTAATTCGTTGATGTCAGTGATATATTTCATAATTTTGTAGTTTTTTTGTGTTTAAACTTTTTCCAAAAAAAGAAAAATGGGTAAAGCCCTATTCCTGCAAAGTTACAACATTTGCGCGTAAAAATCAATGCTCTTAGATTTGGATTCCCACTCCCCTTTTTTCTTCGACCTTATATTCAAAAAAAAACATATCTTGCATTTCAATCCGCAACTCTGCGGTTCTTTCTTCTTTCAAACCTGAGCGGTTGTCCAGATTCTGTTCAAAAAAATTGAGAAATAATGAATATTCGCTATTATCGGTCTTTTTACTTGCTTTTGCTACTCCTCTCTTTTGTGTGGGGGGCAAATGCCTCGCTTTGGGCGCAGCAGACCTTCTACACCAATGGCAGCCAAGACGAGCGAGAGGGTGCGTATGCCTTCACCAACGCGACGCTTTTTGTAGATTATCAGACGCGCCTTGAAAAAGCGACGCTACTTATTAAAAAGGGAAAAGTGGTGGCAGCAGGCACAAATGTTGCCATTCCCGAAGGTTTTTTCGTGATAGATTTACAAGGAAAATACATCTACCCCGCTTTCATAGACTTGCATGCCGAGTATGGCATGCCTTCGGACGAGGTAAAAAAGCAACGCGGCGGCGCGTGGTGGAATGTTGTACTCAATCCTACTCACCAAAAAGCCTTTGGCAACAATGAAGCCATACACCCCGAAGTGAGGGCGGCAGAACTATTTTCGCCCGACGAAAAAGAAGCAAGCCAATGGCGTAAAAATGGCTTTGCCTTTGTCCTGACACAGCCACACGACGGCATCATGCGCGGAAGAACGGCTTTGGTCAGCACCGCTCACACCACGCCGCAGGAGGCGATTTTGCGCCCTTACACACAGGCTGGTATGGCTTTTAGCAAAGGCTCATCTTCTCAATCTTACCCAAGTTCGCTTATGGGTTCGATGGCTTTGATAAGGCAGTCTTACTTAGATGCAGAATGGTATCAAAAAAATGAAAATACCCTTTCTCAAACCAATCTTTCTTTGAAGGCTCTTTTTGAGCAAATGAATCAAACGGCGTTTTTCGAGGTGGGTGAAAAATACGACATCTTGCGTGCGCATAAAATTGCGACTGAATTTAACCAAAAATACATCTACATTGGGGCAGGCGACGAGTACCAAGCTATGGAGGCTCTCAAAAAAATTAGACCTACCTTAGTTTTGCCTCTAAATTTCCCCAAACCCTACGACATAGAAGACCCTTTGGCGGCGGATTTTATTTCGCTCAAACATCTCAAACATTGGGAACTTGCGCCGCACAATCCCGCTCTTCTGGAAAAAGAAGGCTTCGATTTTGCCTTCACTACCAAACATCTGAAAAGCAAAGACGAATTTTTGCCCAATCTTAGAAAAGCCGTAAAAGCAGGGCTTTCCGAAAAGGTGGCACTACGCGCCCTGACTTTCCTACCTGCCGCCTTATTAGAAGAATCGCTTTTAGGGCATTTGAAGGCAGGGGCTTATGCTAATTTTTTCATTGCTTCGGATAATATTTTTGCAGAAAATTCTAAAATCTACCAGACTTGGATTTTAGGGAAAAAACACGAAGTAGAAACCCTGCCCCTTTTCGCACTTGCAGGCAAATATGAACTTCTTTTACAAAAAGAAAACCAAAAAGAAGCCTATTTTTTCGAGGTGGTAGAAAAACAAATGAGTCCTCAAATGGTGCTTTGGCAGCAAAAAGGAGTATCCCAAGACACGCTCGAAGCTACTTTCAAATACAATGAAAAGCTGCCGAAAGCGGAAGTAAGCCTCGCGCTAAGTTCTAAAAAAGAGAAGACCGCAAAAAAAGGAGAAACCTTGTTTTTATTGCAGGGTTGGGTAGAAAATGCAGACCTTTGGTCGGGCGTGGCAAAAGATGCGCAAGGAGGACTTTGGGCGTGGCGTGCGCAAAAGGTAGCCCCCCCAAAAATGGAGGAGAAAAAGCAGGCTGATAGCACCCAAAATCAACTTGCAGAAGAATTGCAGCAGCCCATTTACGCCATGCGCTATCCCTTCGCGCCTTTTGGTTATGATGAAAAGCCACAGGCAGAGGATTTTATCATACAAAACACAACCGTCTGGACAGGCGAAACAAGCCAAGAGAGTGATGGCATTTTGTTCAATGCTGATGTAGTGGTGCGAAAGGGCAAAATCGCGCAAATTGGGCAGAATTTGCCTACACAGGGCTTAAAAGTCATTGATGGAAAAGGAAAGTACCTAACAGCAGGCATCATCGACGAACATTCGCATATCGGTATTCGCGGTGGTGTCAATGAAGGCGTGTATTCAAATAGCGCGGAGGTGAGCATAGAAGATGTCATCAACCCCGAAGATGTCAATATCTACCGCCATTTGGCAGGGGGCGTGGTCGCTTTGCAGCAATTACATGGCTCGGCAAACCCAATCGGCGGTAAATCGTCTATCATCAAGCTCAAATGGGGGGCAAGTGGTGAGGAAATGCGCATTGCAGCCGCTACGCCGCGCATCAAATTTGCCTTAGGCGAAAATCCGCGTCATGCCAATTCACCCGAATATTCGCGCTACCCCCAAACGCGCATGGGCGTAGAGCAGGTCTTTGATGATGCCTTTAATCGTGCTTTGATTTATCAAAAACAAAGGGCAGCAAATCCTGATAAGGTGCGTAAAGATTTGCAGATGGAAACGCTTTTAGAAATTATACAAGGAAAAAGACTGATTTCTTGTCATTCTTACGTGCAAACGGAAATTTTAGCCATGATGCGTGTGGCTGAAAAATATGGTTTCCGCATGAACGTTTTTACTCACATCTTGGAGGGCTATAAACTTGCCCCTGAAATGGCGGCACATGGCGTAGGTGGTTCTACTTTTTCCGATTGGTGGGCGTATAAGTACGAGGTAAAAGATGCCATTCCACACAACGCAGGACTTATGTATAAGGCGGGCGTGCTGACCAGTATCAATTCGGATGATGCTGAAATGGGGCGCAGGCTCAATCAGGAAGCTGCCAAGGTGGTCAAATACAGCGACATTCCCAAAATGGAGGCATGGAAAATGGTTACACTCAATCCTGCCAAGATGTTGCGCTTAGAAAAGCAGATGGGTAGTATTGCCGTAGGAAAAGATGCCGATTTGGTGCTTTGGAGTGCCGAGCCACTTTCGGTTTATGCAAAGGTGGAAAAAACCTTCATCGAGGGCGCACTTTATTTCGACCTCGAAGGCGACCAACTTCTTCGCAAAGCCATTGATGCCGAGCGAAATAGGCTCATCAAGAAAATGCGCTTAGAAAAGCAAGGCGGGGCAGATACGCAGCCTTTTCGCTTCAAACCGCACAAACAATACGACTGTGAGGAGTATCACGATTTTTGGCAGGAAGAAGAAGGCGAATAAGTTAGACAAGCCTTTCTGACCGCCTACAAAAGAAAATTTCCTTTTTATTTTCACCTACAAAAGCCCTCGATTTGTCGAGGGCTTTTTTGTCTTGGTCGGAACTTTGCCGAAAAAAAAAAGGCTTTGCGTATAAGGGAATAGAGTTTGAATAAGCGGTAGAAAATGCCAAACCACAATTCAACTCAAAACTATAAACCAAATCTGACCATGATAAAGAAAAGCATCAACATAAAAATATTATTTTTAGCCTGCGGATTTTTTTCGGGCTTCATCGTGCCTTTTTCCATGAAGGCAGCGGGGCTTTTGCAGGATAAATTACAAAAAAATCAGCAAACAGAGTTTTACAAAAGCACACGAGGCATTCGAACAGAAGCAGAAACACAGAAGCCAAAGAGTAAAGTAAGGGGCTATAACTATCATTTAAACGAAAATACAAATGATAACCAGCACCCTGACCAAGTAACAGACAAGGTGATAGACAAATACAATCAGGCAATTCAGTATGAGAACAAGCGCGATTTCAGAAAAGCCTTTGAAAATTTTAAAATAGCTGCACAGGGCAATCACCCTAAAGCATTGTTTTCCCTTGCTACCTACTATGAAATGGGCATTGGCACAGAAAAAAGCCTCGACAAAGCCATTGATTGCTTGCTTAAAGTAATTGAATTGGAGAACGATAACACAGAGGCAATGTATAGGCTGGGGCAATATTTCGAGCAGGGCGGCGAACAGATAGAAAGAAATATGGCAAAGGCAGTAGATTATTACGTAGCGGCTTACGAAGGTGGGCATCTATTGGCAGGCAAAAAAATCAAACAGATAAATGTTGAAAATTCAATAGAAAACCAAAATGATAAAAACTACATTTTGGTAAAAATAATACAAACGGATAATCCTAATTTCAAATTTCAGTATGCAAATTTGATAAAAAACCAAACTAATGTTTCAGACAAATATGTCTTTTATCTAAAAGAAGCCGCCAATCAGAATCACAGTGGGGCGATTTTGAGTTTGGGAAATTATTACTACCAAAATCACATGTTGGCAGAGTTGCGCTCTCTTTTTGAGCAGTATCAGGCACAAAAAAACGCCGCAGATGCGCAGTGGCTTAGGGAAATGACGATTTTGCAGCACTCCACTTTGGCACTTACCTATGAGCAAGCCGAAACCCGTTCCGTTGATAAAGCCCTTTGGCATTGGCAGAAGGCTGCCGAATTGGGTTCGGAAGAGGCGAAAAATAGGCTACAAGATTTGCAAGAAGAAAGAACCTTGCTTACGGCAGGTTCAGGATATAGGGTCGCTTGTGCTTTCACTTTAGATGACAAAGCAACAACTCTAAAAGACTATTTCGAAAAAGCCGAAGCCCTTTTTGATAAAAACCAAAAAGGCAGTTTGGAGCAAAATCAACAGGCTTATCTATATTACCAAAAGGTTTCGCCTACCCAAAATCCTTTGGTTTTGAAGCGAATGGGCGAACTTCATTTTTACAAACTTATTTCGCAAGCCTCTGATAATGAAGCAATTAGATTCTTAGAATCCTACCTCGAACACAAGGCAGACGACGGCGAAACGTACTACCTCTTGGGCAAAATTTATCAAAATCGCGCTTATTCGGAAAGGGCGAAAATGCACTTTGAGAAAGCCAAAAGTTTGGGATTTGAGCCACAACAAAGATAAAAGGGACGAAAAACATTTTCAACCTTTGTGCAGTTTTGAAGGGGCAGGGCAAAAAGCTCTGCCCCTTTTCTTTTTTGTGAAAAGTGATAAAAATTGATATATTTTTTAGAAAATTAAGATGTACTATAAAACGCTGCGCCTTGTTTTAGGCGACCAACTCAACGCAAAACATACTTGGTTTGAGCAAAAAGATGATTCCGTTTTATATGTGATGATGGAAATGCGACAGGAGACGGACTACGCCCTGCATCATGTTCAAAAAGTAGTAGCCTTTTTTGCAGCCATGCGCCAATTTGCAGCAGATTTAAAGCAGCAAGGGCATCAGGTTTTCTATTTTAAGATTTTAGACGCTGAAAACAGACAAAATTTAGAAAAAAATGTTTCTTTTCTAATAGAAAAATATAAAATTAAAAAATTTGAATACTTATTGCCCGATGAATATCGATTAGATGTGCAGTTGGAAAGTCTAAGCAAGCAGTTGGAAGCCCAGCAAATTGAGGTCAGCAGTTACGATACGGAACATTTTTTGACTTCGCGCCATTTTTTATCTGATTTTTTTGAAGGAAAAAAGACTTATTTAATGGAATTTTTTTACCGTACTTTGCGTAAAAAATATCAGGTCTTGATGCAAGATTCGGATAAACCGCTTTTTGAAAAATGGAATTTTGATGCAGAAAATCGCAAGGCTTACAATGGCAAAGTGGCGTTGCCTCCTGCCTTTCATTTTCAAAACAAAACTATAATCTATACAGAAATTCTAACAGAAATACAGCAAGCAGGCGTTCAGACTTTGGGAAAAATAGACCCTGCACATTTTGAATGGACGACAGATAGAACGGAATCGCTTTTGCTTTTAGACCATTTTTGTAAGTATAGCTTACCTTATTTTGGAACTTTTCAAGATGCAATGTACACCCAAAGCACGCTTCTTTTTCATGCCAAAATTTCTTTTGCCCTCAATATCAAGCTCTTGCACCCTTTGGAGGTCATAGAAAAGGCGGTAGCGGTTTGGCAGGATAAGCAGTTTGATTATGCCCAAATCGAGGGTTTTGTACGCCAGATTTTGGGTTGGCGCGAATACATGCGTGGGGTTTATTGGGCGCAAATGCCTGATTATCAGACCCTAAATTTTTTCAACCACCAAAACAAACTCCCTTCATGGTTTTGGACAGGCGAAACAAAGGCAAACTGCCTGCGGCATTGTATCGGACAGTCTTTGGAAAAAAGCTATGCGCACCATATCCAGCGTTTGATGGTTACGGGCAATTTCGCACTCTTGGCGGCAATAGAACCGAGCGAAGTAGATAGTTGGTATTTAGGCATTTATGCAGACGCGATTGAATGGGTAGAAATCACCAACACGCGCGGCATGAGCCAATTTGCAGATGGCGGCTTAGTGGCGACAAAGCCCTATGTTTCTTCAGCAAACTATATCAATAAAATGAGTAATTATTGTAAAAATTGTTTTTACAATGAAAAAACAAAATACGGAGCGCGTGCCTGTCCTTTTAATAGTCTGTATTGGGATTTTTATGAAAGAAATAGAGAAAAATTAGAAAAAAATCCAAGAGTGAGTTTGATGTATAAACAGTGGGAAAAGTATGACAAGGAGGAGCAAGCCAAGATTTTAGCGCAAGCAGAATTTTACAAAACGAACATAGAAGAAATTTAAAAAATTATACTTATTTTAAAAATAGTTGTTTTTTAGGAGAAGCAAACTTTTGAGGGCGAGGTAGTGCCAATTTTGGCTTTCCCCGTTTTTTTGCTAAATTGCGCTTGCAAGCTACCTTTAAGGGCGTTTTCTTTTCTATCTCTTTCATTTTTTATCCAATTACGAAATAGCTTATGGATTTTGAAGGCATTGAATTTGTAAAAAATGCGAAAGGCGAAACGGTAAAAGTGGTCATAGACCTAACACGCCACCGCAAACTTTTCGATGACGTTTTTCGCGCCTATATGCACGAGGCGCAACATCAAAAGGCAAATCCAGTGGGCAGCAGCGCAAAGCCCAACGTTGGCAATGCGAATCCGAACCCTGCTACCGCAGCGATAGGCAAAGTGGCGCAAAACGTATTAAGTGAGGCGCGTAAGTTTTTGGGTACTACCTACCGCACAGGCGGCACTACTCCCGCAGGCATGGACTGTTCGGGGCTTACGATGGTGGCTTTCAAAAATAGCGGCATTAGCCTGCCGCGCTCGTCGCGCGACCAAGCCCAAGTGGGGCAGCACATCGATATCAATGCCGTTAGAGAGGGCGATTTGGTCTTTTTTGCCACAGGGTCAGACCCTAATCGCATCAGTCATGTGGGCATTATTTCGAAGGCAGGCGATAGTTTAGATGATTTAATGTTTGTGCATGCTTCTACTTCGAGGGGCGTGGTAGAGGAACAACTTTTTCGCTTAGACTATTGGAAAAAGGCGTTTCGTCATGCGCGTAGAGTTATTGTGTAATAAATTTTGCTTTTTTTTAATCGTTTTTGCCACACGCTCTTCCTGCTTCGCTGCTCCAAAATTAACATTACGCCAACATTAGGGGGCAAATGAAAGGCGAAGTAGGGGCTTGTTTTTATGGTTTATAAAATGTGGCTTATCAAATACGGTTTAATGGTTTTATATGAACACTACCCTAACCCAACTGTTTTTTATTTTTGTCTTTCTAATAGGCGGACTAATTTTTGCTTGGATTGCGACAAATGTGGGTCGTTTATTTCGCCCTTATCGCCCTAATCAGGAAAAAAACGCAATTTATGAATGTGGCGAAGAACCCATTGGCAGGCGTTGGGGACGTTTCAATGTTCGTTATTATGTCTTGGCGTTGGCATTTTTGATATTTGAAGTAGAGATAATTTTCCTTTTCCCTTGGGCGACCCTTTTCGAAAAATCGCCTGCGGCAGAGCTTTCACAATCGACGGCGATTTTTATTCTGATAGAGATGCTTTTCTTTATAGCTGTTCTTTTTTTGGGGCTGCTCTACCTTTGGCGCAAGGGTTGGCTCGATTGGGAAAAAACGGCAACTTTACCAAAAAGAAAATCTAATTTTTTATCTGATATAGATACCGTTCCTGTATCTCTTTATGATAAAATTAACGCCAAATATGCGAATGACAAAAAGACGGCAGAATAACATTTCTTGTCGTCTTTCACTCTTTCTCCCCAACATTTCAATCTCACTACGGACAAGTCAATGCCTTGTCCTCTACTCCCCTTCACACAAGCCAACTTTACCTTTCTACAAAAAAAACAGAAAAAAATAACCGAACGCGTGCAACCTGCGTTTATCTTTTTACATCTAACTCACAAAAGCGGCAGAGAAAAGACCTGTAAAAGGCAGGAACAAAAAGTCGCCGCTGCTTGCCGATAAGTCAGAATAGGGTTTGGTCAAGTAAAAACCGATTTTGGCAAACTTAGGCATCAAAAGAGTTGGTTTTTGATAAAAAATCGGCTAATATTACCGTTCTGTTCCCATTTTTACACTTTAAAAGATACCAAAGATGAAAACTTCAAAAATAAAATCGCCTTTCTTTGCCGTCTTGATGAGTTGCTTGGCTTTGCTATTGCTCGCCCCTAACTCACTCTTTGCACAGGACAACACCCGTTACGACTACGACGATGTCTATTTTTCGAAGCGCGACCGTAAGAAAATGGAAGTGCAATTAGAGGCTGAAGCGCAAGCACGCGAGGCACGCCGAAAAGCGGAAGCCGAAGCTGCCTTACAAGCTCAAACACAGGAGCGATTGAGCAACACAAATGTAGAGCAGCAATCGGATTATATGCCTTCCTACAATTATTATCGCGATAATTGTAACGATTGCCGTCAAGCCTACCAATACAACAATCCTTGCGGACAGTACAACCCTTGTGGCAACGCAAATCCTTGTGGCAACCCTTGTTCGCCTTGTGGAAATTGGAACAACAACAACTACGGTATCTCTAATAGCTGGTCTATTTGGAATCGCCCTACTTGGACTTTTGGCGTAGGAACACGCGGCACTTGGATTTCACGCTCTTGGAATTGGTCGCCTTTTGACAATAGCTGGTATAGTGGCAACTATTACTATGACCCTTTCTGGGGAACTTGGACTTGGAGCGGTCATAATTCTTGGAACGGTTGGGGCTATACACCTTGGCACAATCCTATTGTAGTGGATAACCGAAACAATACGCGCAATGTAGTGAGCGGACAAACTCGCGGCAGACGTGGCGGCACTACCACAGTAAGCGGTGGCAGAGGCAATACGACAAATCCAATTTATACCGACTCGAATCGCGGCAATCAGAGTAGTAATACTTACAACAACGGCAGAGCAGGCAGAGTTTCGAGCGACAACAACAGCAACAGCAGCTCGAATGGCGGACGCAGCAATGGCACAAGTTCGGGCGTGCGAAGAAATAACTCTTCCTCTTCGGGTTCGTCAGTATCAGGTTCGTCGTCTTCAGGTTCGTCGTCTTCAGGTTCGCGCTCTTCTGTAAAAAGCGACTCTTCTTCAAGTGGTCGTAGTTCGTCAGGTGGCGGACGCTCGTCAGGTGGCTCTTCTGGTGGCAGCCGTAGCGGTGGCAGAAGAGGCGGTTAGGCTCTCTATTTTTCAAAAGCCCTTTCGTCGCTACACTTTTTAACGTTTCCCAAAACCTTTCTTATTGCCTTTTTTTCTAAAAATCCCTCGCCTTACGAGGGGTTTTTAGCAGGGGCAGCCCATTTCTTTCCAAAAGTAATCCCCAAAAATAAAATCATACAACTATGCGCAGCAAAAACTTTTTCCGTTTCCTTTCAGGTTCTTTTTCAGGACTTTGTGTAGGGCTTCTTTTGAGTAGCAGCAACCTTTTGGCGCAGGATAGTGCCATCGACCCTAACGCTTTTGGCTACTATCGCGATGCACTTCGCTTTTCACAGCAGGGCTTAATGGGGTCGGCACGAATGCAGTCGGTAGGTGGTGCAAGCACCGCTTTGGGTGGCGACATCACTTCGGCTTATACAAACCCCGCAGGTTTGGGTTTGCTCACCAAGTCAGAGGTAAGTTTTGCGCCCTCTTTGGCTTTTTTGGGTAGCCGCACCGAATTTCAGGGTGAAGAAACCAATACCTTTCGCCCTAACCTAAACTTTGCACATCTGGAGCTTGCGATTCACGTGCCAAGCAGTCGCAGCGATAGCTTTTACAAAGGTGGTGCTTTTGCCCTCAACTTTACACGCCTCAATACCTTCCATAACCGCTTTTCTTATGAAGGGGCAAACAACCAAAATTCGCTCATCGACTATCTCTTAGAATCTTCTTCGCGCTTCACTTGGGGCGATTTAGACAATGAAATCACCAGCAACATTACCTCCATCGAGGGCTTGGCGTATGCAACTTATCTTATCAATCCCGATTTTATAGAAGACAATGGCAGCGAAACAAGTTATTATTCCTTTGTGCCTGTTTCGCCTATCCGTCAGCTCGAAACTGTGGATACACGTGGCGCACAAAATAACTGGAATCTTTCTTATGGTGGCAGTTTTGGTGATGTCTTTTTTATAGGTGGCGGCGTTGCGATGCAGACTTTCTCTTATACACAGTCGCGCACTTACATCGAACAGGTTACAGGTGGAGCGATAGACAACCCTTCTGCCCCACGTATGCTCAATGAACTCACTTTAGAGGAAAACATGGGACTTAATGGAGTAGGAGTCAATGCGTCTTTGGGTCTGATAATTCGCCCACTTCCTTTGCTTCGCATTGGTGCAAGTTTCCATTCGCCCACGATTATGTCTATCAAAGAAACCTTTGATGCCCGTCTTGATGTCAATTACAACAACGTAGAATTTGAAGAAAATGGCGAGGTTCGCGTCTTGGGCAATGAATCAGCAGAAACGGCGATAGTGGAATCGCGTTATAGCCTTACCACACCTTGGCGTGCAAACGTAGGAGCGGCTATTTTCTTCGGAAAACGCGGTTTTATTTCAGCCGATGCCGAGTATGTGGCTTTGAATAATGCCAATTTTACCAATAGAAAAGACAACCTTAGTTTTGGCGCAGACAATCGCACCATCGAGAATTTGTACCATCCTGTGGTAAATTACCGTATCGGCGCAGAGGCACGTTTTGAAAACTATTACCTAAGAGGTGGCGCAGCTTATTTTGCCGACCCCTTCAATCCTGACACAAGAGAAGGCGCAGACCAAAGCCTCAAACGCGATAGGCTTATCTTTACAGGCGGAGTTGGGTATCGCGACGAAGAAATCTACTTTGATTTAGGAGGCTCTTTTGGAAGGTCGCAGTTTTTATACAATCCTTACACGCTTGCCAATAACGCACAGCCTACCGCCACTGTCAATAGTGGAATGTTCAATTTAGTAGCTTCTATCGGATTGCATTTCTAATCCGATTTGAAAAATAAGTCTATTGTCTTATTCGCTAACTTCAAATCCCCTTAAAGGTTCTTGTAGAATCTTTAAGGGGATTTTGCTTAGATTATTCTAAAAGGTACAGTCTTGTCCAAAGTCAGATTGAAATAAAATTGGGTGTTCAGACCCAAAATAGAGTTTAAGCCAAATTTTATTTTGTTTGAATTTGAAAGTGCAAGATTTGTATTAGAGCCTAATCTTACTGCCTGTATGAATGTTTTAGAAAAGGTGGCTGGGGAAAAGTTTGAGGAAAACCACAATAAAGGGTGAGGCGATAAGCAAGCCATCGAACCTATCCAAAAAGCCGCCATGCCCTGGCAGCACACTACCCGAATCTTTGATGCTGATGCTTCGCTTAAAGAGCGATTCTACCAAGTCGCCATACGTGCCTGCCACTACGATAATGGCAGAGATGGCGAGCCACTGCCACATGTGCAGGATAGGGAAAAGAGTCGCCCAAATTGCACCAATACAAAGGGCGAAGATGCCGCCGCCGATGCTTCCTTCCCAAGTTTTTTTAGGGGAAATGCGTTGGAAAAGTTTGCGCTTGCCAAAGTTTTTGCCTGAAAAATAAGCTCCCGTATCGCTTGCCCAAAGGATAAAAAGCGAACCCAAGACCACTTCAAAATGATAGTTTCCTTCCCAAAAGATAAGCCCATTGAGCAGGGCAAAAGGCACGCCTACGTACATGACCCCCAAAAAGGTGAAGGCGATATTGGCAAAAGGCTTGATGTCGGCTTTGCGGTAGAGTTTGATAAAGTAAGCCCCCGCCAGACTTATAAACATAAGTAAGTAGTATTTACTATCAAAACCAAACTTTTCTATTAAAAAAGAAAGAATAAATAAAAATGCACCATTGAAAGTGCCGAAGGTACGCAGCGGAGAATTGCCATCTATGCCCAGAAGCCGATAAAACTCCCAAAGGGAAAAAATACTGATAAGGAAAAAAAGTAAAAAGTAGCTCCACTCGTTCCACATCAAAGAGGCAATGACCGTAATTGCGCCTAAGATGCCAGTCATGATGCGTTGTTGAAGCTCGGAAAATTTGCTGACGTTAAGTTTCATAAGGTTGGGAAAGGGTAGAACAAGGCTATTTTCAAATACTTGTTGGCAAATGCTTGTTGGGAAGGTGGTCTGTGTTAGTGTTTTTGTAGGTCAAAAAATATCTTGTTTTTCTGACGAAATAGGCGCAAAAGCAATAAAACCGTCGCGGCTGCCACTAAAAAAATGGGAAAAAGTGCCATCATATTAGGTGTTTCCATGCCAAGTGTCGCATCTAAGGCTCTGTCTGCGCCCAAGCCATACATAATCACCAGCGTTGTGCCATTATTGACCAAATGTCCTAAGATAGGGTAGGTCAGATTTTTACCATAAAAATAGAGATAGCCAAAGATGATACCCAAAACAAAGCGCGGCAGGAAGCCATAAAATTGTAGATGTACGGCACTAAAAATAGCAGCCGTAAGCCAAATTGCCACATGTGGATTTTTAAAGATGCGCTCAAAAAGGGGCTGCGTGATGCCGCGAAAGACGATTTCTTCGCCCACAGCAGGCACTATCGCAATCGTGATAAAGGCAAAGAAAAAGTAGAGCGGACTTTCTATCGTGGTAATAAAAATGGTTAGCACTTTGAGCTTTTCTTCCTTTGTTTTCATCCACATTTCCATTTCGCTCAAAAAATCGGGCAAAACAAAGGCTTCATTGAGCAGCCCCAAAAAGGAGGAAATGGGAAAACAGAACCAAGTGATGAGAAAAGGGAACGCCAATAGCCAAATACGCGGGATTTTTTGTAGTTGCATGAAAGGGCTAAGGAGCAAAGCGGTATCTTGGGTAGTGGCTCTATTTTGGTGCAAACGGCGTTCTTTGTACTCGATAAAAAGAAAATAGAAAATGAGCGGAAAGACGACAAAAGCCGTAGTCGCCGTACCTGCTTGCAGGGCTAAGATGGTAACTCTTTCGTTGGGGTAGGCAGTCGGATTTAGAGTCAGATTTGAAATACCCTCGAAAGAGAGGTCGGAAACGAGGGTTGCCAAGCCTACGCCAACGATATTGCCTACAACAATGCCAAAAAGTTCCCAAAAGATAAAAAGAAAAAACCAAGTTAGGGCTTGCGAGCGCATACAGAAAGATTTAGGAGTGAGAATATGGGAGGCTGTAAAAGTTAAATCAAATGGTTATTCCATCAATTTGAGCATCTCTATCACAAGGCTTGCCGAATTGAAGGCAGCCACTTTGATAAACTTTTTGTAAAATCTCTCTGCATCTTCGTCGGCAGTGTCGCTAATGCTTCTAATGACTAAGTAAGGGATTTTTTCCTGAAAGCAAATTTGAGCCACTGCACCACCTTCCATTTCTACGGCGGCGGCGTTGAAGTCTTTGATGAGCTTGGCTTTTCCTTGTGAGGAAGCCATAAAGACATCGCCTGTAACGATAGTGCCTTTATTGATGCTGGGCTTTCTTTTGGCATCATAGGTACGCACTAAGCGCAGTTGTGCTTGGGCAGCGGCTTGTTCGGCAAGGGAAACAAGGGCAGAATCGCAGGGGAAAAAGAGGGGATTGCTCTTTTCTTCTCTGTTAAAGGTTTGCCAAACACTGATGCCCTCGCTGGAAAGTTGTCCGAAATCGTGTTGGGCGGTTTGGGTGCTGATGACGATGTCGCCGGGTAGTAAGTTTTCGCCAATACCACCTGCAATGCCTGTAAAAATAACGGCAGAGGGCTTGAAATTTTGCAACAAAAGGGCAGTTGTTAGGGCGGCATTGACCTTTCCAATGCCTGATTTTACCAAGACCACAGGCTGGTCTTCTATCGAGCCTTGATAAAAGGTAACGCCCAAAAGTTGTGTACTTTTGGCATTTTTAAGATAGCTACGAAACTGCTCAATTTCCGCGTCCATAGCCCCAATAATTGCCACAGGTTGGGCAGTAGGGTTCTTTTCTTGTGCCAAAAGGCTATTTTTTTCTACCCAAAAAAAGAGCAGCAAAAGGCTCAAAAAAGGCAAACAAAAGGGAGATAAATGTTTCATATCTTATGTTTTCACCAGAAAAGCGCGTAACGTTGTGGCGTTCTTTTGGGGTTGATTTTGATGGTGTTCGGATAAAATTTGCCCATTTTTTCAAAGGCAAGTCAAGCCTGCCTTAGCGCACAGAGGAGCAGGTGGCTTCAAAGATAGGTTTTTTTTGGCAATATGAAAAAAAGCACCAAATACAAGCTGCTTTTTTTTTAAGCCCTTCTGTTTTCGGGGGCTTTTCTAAAAATGTATCGAAAAATACAGCCAAATCTGCCAAAACCTGCCAAAATCCATCAAAGTAGGATAGCCTATTGCCCTTCTTATTTTTCGTACCTTTGTCCTATCAAGCAGAACATCTTAACTTTAAAAACAAAAAAATGGAACAAAATCCTCCTTGCCCTGCCTGCGCCTCGCCTTATAGTTACGAAATGGGCGGACGTTGGGTCTGCTCAGAATGTGCCTTCGAGTGGCAATCAGAGAGCCAAGATTTTCAAAATGCGCAAAATCAGGAACTTGTAGTAGGCTTAGAAGTCAGAGATGCCAATGGAACGCGCCTCGCCGATGGCGATTCGGTGATAGTGGTCAAAGATTTGCCCGTCAGGGGTGCGCCTAAGTCAATTAAGGCGGGTACAAAGGTCAAAAATATCCGTCTAACCGAAGGCGACCACAATATAGACTGCAAAATAGAAGGTTTTGGCTCTATGGCTCTCAAATCGGAATTTGTAAAAAAAGCATAGCAATTTTTGGGTTAAATAAAAAGCCTTTGCCTTGTGCAGGGGCTTTTTTCCACCAACAAAATCTTTATTTTTGCGTATGATACTCATTACAAACAAACCCTACGCGATAAATTTTACGCTTTGTTTGGTGCTGATTTTCAAATACTTACAAACTAAAAAACTTTATTCAACCCATGATTATTGCCAATCCTATCTATGATGTTGTGTTTAAAAAGCTCATGGAAAATGAAAAAGTAGCCAAGTTTTTTATCGGAACGCTTTTAGAAGAAACGATAGAAAGCATCGAATTAAAGCCACAAGAATATACCTACAAAGGCGAATTGGAAACGAGCGAGGGCATCGAGGCGGCAGAGGCGCGTTTGCGTCAGCGATTTTCCATTTGGGTCTATCGTCTTGATTTTATAGCAACGATTCGTACCCAAAGCGGCGAATTGAAAAAGGTTTTGATAGAAATTCAGAAGGCGAAAAATCTAATAGATTTGATGCGTTTTCGGAACTATTTAGCCGAGCAGTACAAAAAAGAAGATAAAATAGATAATGAAAAAATTGAACTTCCTATCACAACGATTTACATTTTAGGGTTCAAATTGCCTGAAATAGAAAGTCCTTGTATCAAAGTAGAGCGCAATTATCGTGATTTAGTTCATAAAACTACGTTGCACCAAAAGAGCGATTTTATAGAAAAGCTCACCCATGATAGCTTCGTGATTCAGGTAGAACGCATTACCGACCGTTACCAAACGCGCTTGGATAAGTTGCTTAGTATTTTTGAGCAGCGCAATTTTACAGACGAGAAAGAAATTACAAAAAACTATGTTTATAGTCCAGACATAGAAGAAATGAAAACGATAACTGAAATTCTGCACTATGTAGGCACAGACCCCAAAGAGCGCAAACAAATAGAAATAGAACAAGAGGCTTGGCGCAGTGTTAGTGCCATGTTCGAGGAAAAAGAACGGCGTTATCAGAAAGAGTTGGAGGCACAGCGCAAAGCCTTAGCGGAGAAAGACCAAGCCCTAAATGAAAAAGATAAGTTGATAGCCGAGCTAATGAAAAAATTAAACCAAGATAAAAAATAAAAAACCAAACCCACGATTCTAATCAAACCCATAATTTCAATCAGGGGCAAAAAAAACAAACCCACGATTTTAATCGTGGGCAGTTTCCTATGTGGTTTCAAAATTAGGCGTTCATCAAATCCTCTATTTCTTCTACTTCAATTGGAATATCGCCCATGAGGTCTTGGTAGCCATTTTCTAAAACGACGATGTCATTTTCTAAGCGAACCCCGATACCTTCTTCGCGAATATAAATGCCCGGCTCTACGGTAAAGACCATGCCTGCCTCTACTTTTTTATGAAAAAAGCCGTAATCATGGACATTGATACCCAAAAAATGCGACGTGCCATGCATAAAATAGCGTCTGTAAAGTGGATTTTTGGGGTCTTCTTGTTCTACTTCGTGTTTTTTGAGCAGACCCAAACCGATAAGCTCGGAAGTCATCAGTTTGCCTACCTCTTTTTGGTAATCTGCGATAAGCGTACCCACGCGAAGCATCTTTTTTGCCTCATTTTTCACACGCAAGACGGCATTATAGACCGCCTTTTGTCTATCCGAAAAACGTCCGCTGACGGGTATGCAGCGCGTCATGTCGGAGGCGTAGCCTGCATATTCTGCCCCTACATCTAAAAGCAACAAATCGCCTGCCCGACAAGGCT
Organism: Hugenholtzia roseola DSM 9546; assembly: GCF_000422585.1. NCBI lineage: Bacteria > Pseudomonadati > Bacteroidota > Cytophagia > Cytophagales > Bernardetiaceae > Hugenholtzia > Hugenholtzia roseola. The sequence goes on along the minus strand of NZ_KE383884.1, from coordinate 94,602 downwards.
TGTTATTGCTTACATAGTGTAGCACACAAGCATTTGCACCCGAAGCAATGATAGGTTCGTAGGCAAAACCGCGCGAGCCATTTCTGATAAATTCGTGCAAAAGTTCTGCCTCAATTTCGTATTCCATCACTCCCTCCTTGACAAAGCCAAGCAGACGGCGAAATCCTTTTTCTGTAATCTTGCAGGCTGCCGCTATGGTATCAATTTCTTCTTTTTCCTTGCAGGCACGCACTTCCATCATCAAGGGCGCAAGGCGTTTGTAGGTATGCAGTGGAAAGGTTTTCTTACAAAAACTGATAAAACGGGCATCACGCGTTTCTACTTCATTGCTTTGGCGCAGGTGTTCGTTGGTATTGAGGTAGATATTTTCCGCCTGAAAGACCAAAGTGGGGAGCAGCCCTTCGAAGTCTTTTGTCCAAAGTACAGTGCTGATGCCTGATTGTGCAGTTGCCGCTTCTTGGCTATATTTTTCGCCTTCCCATATTGCAATGTGTTCATCTGTTTGGCGTACAAAGAGAATTTCGCGATACTTTTCTTCAATCGCATCTGGAAATAAGACTAAAATGGTTTCTTCTTGTGCAATACCTGTCAGATAATAAATGTCGGAATGTTGCACAAAGGGCATTGTGCCGTCTGCGCTGGTGGGCATGATGTCGTTGGAATGAAAAATCGCAATGGAATTGGGGGCTAATTTTTGGGCTATTTTGGCTCTATTTTTAATAAAGAGCGTATTGGGCAGTGGAGTATGTCGCATGTTTTGTTTTTTATAGAGATAGTGAGTAGGGAGATAGCAAAAGGAAAGATGCAAAGGTGCAGTTAGTTTTTCTTTACAAAAAGCGCGACCGCCATTTGTATCACCATGCCGATAAGCCACAATTTAGAGGCTTTGTCTAAGGCTAAGGTTAGGGCAGTAGTTTGGGTGAGGTCTTTTTGCGCTGCCGCTACAAATTCGTCAGAATAGTATTCGGGTGCAGCCTTTTGCGCTTCATTTAGGTAGGCTACGACCATTTCTTTGTAATCGGTCAGGATTTGAGGAAAAAATTGCAACCAAATCCATAGCAAAACGCCATAAGAAAGACAGGTAACAAGGTTTGCCGTCAAGCCAAAACTAATCGCTTCTACGCCTTTGAGCTTGCCTGCCTTGTGTTTTTGGCGAAAGCCATACATGCCCACAAAAAGCAGAATCGCATAGATAGGCAGGTATAAAAATTCATATTCCCGAAAAGGCGACTGACCCAAAATTTGCAAAAAAAAGGCATAACCGAAAATGCCTGCCGCCATCTGCAAACCCGTTTGGGCGGCTTTCAAAAACAATAATTTTTCCATAGAAGGGGAGAAAGAAAAGAATAGTTTTGCCTTTTTCGGGCGAAAGCAGGCAGAGCGTTACCGTCTGCGAGTATTTTAGGCAAAATTGCGACTTTTTTGTCGTTTTTCAAAATATGCGCCGTTTTTGGCTTGCGATTGTAGCAGGGTTTTTATTTTGATACAAAAAAGAAAAGCCTATGCACAAGGGGGCATAGGCTTTTGGAAAGAAAAGACAGAAAAAAAGGTCGGCTTGTTCAAATTAGTCGCGTGTGCGAATGATAGTAGTGCCACCTACCCAACAGCCTACGCTGATGCTATCGCCCACTTTTAGTTTGGCAATAAAGACCTCTTCTTTCGAGGGGAACTGCGCCTTGTATTTTTCATACTTGCTCATATTGCCTCCTTTTTGGTACATATCGCAAGCGGCTAAAAAGATAGCGCGTTTTTCTACGGCATTTTTGCCATCTTCCATACAAGTTTTGTAAGTAGACATATACATATCGCCTACCAAAGAATAGGCTTCGCCTGCCAAACTGCCGTCTGCGTTAGCGGCTTTAAGGGCGTAGTCGCGTGCTTTGCCGTAATTTGATTTTTGGAAAAGTAGTTTGCTTACCATCATAAGCGTTTTGCCTTTCTTTTCGCCTGTGTCGGCTTGTGAAACGGCTTTTTCATACCAACCTAAGGCTTCGTTGAGGTTATCTTGGCTCAAATAAAGCGTACCGATAGTTTCAGCCAAACCGTAGGTAGGTTCTTTAGCATATAGTTTCACTAAAAGTTCAAGCATCAAAGGGTCGGTCGTACATTTATTGTCGCCCAAAAGTTTGATGACGATTTTGGTCAGGTCAAGGTCTTCGGGTGCTTCTTCCATCTGTGGCACATATAGGTTTTTGATTTCCTCGCAGGTCATGGGGAAATAGACCGTAGCCAAATCGCGCAACTTATTGATACCAAACTCCTGCCATTTTTTCTTTTCGGCTTCGTCTGTGGCTTTTGCCTGACGCGCCTTTGCAAGCTCTACAAGGGTATTGTAGGTGCTTTTGAGGGTTTCATTCGTGATTTTTTCGGCTTGGAAAGCACGCCCTGCGGCATCAAAATAGTAAATTAGGTGCGCCTGCGAATAAAACTCCGATTCTTTGTTGATTTTATGATTTTGGGTATAAAAGGCATACATTGTATCGAGTTTGGCGGCATCTTCTACCCACATAAAATAAGCCTTGTCTGCAAATTTTGCATAGAGTTCATCTTCGGGATAGAGTTTGTTTTGGAGGCGCATCAAATAAAGTTCTTCTATGCGCTTCATATATTGGGCGCGTGCCTGATTGTCGCCTGCTTCTTTGGCTTTATCTGCCAAGCCGTCGTATGCTTTTTCTGCCTTTATGTAAAGGTCGCGATTGAGTTTGGGTAGTTTTTCCAAAAGCCACTCGGCATGTTTGACCGCTTCCTCGAAATTGCCTGCATTTACCTCGTCGGTAAGAAGGGCGTATTTTTCACGTGCCAAGCCGGGCTGGTCGCAATCGTCCCATTTGGCATCTTGTCCGAAGGTTGAGAGTTGTGGTAGGCTTAGGCTCATTGCCACAAGCAAGACGAATTTCCACAAGGTCTTAATTTTCAACATAGTTCTTTGGGGTTGATAGGTTGGAGATAAAATGAGAAGGCGCAATGAAGCCACCTTTTATATAATTTTTTGGGTCTTTGTGAATCTTTTTTAAAGGGTAGCAGGCACTTTCACCTGGCTTATTTTCTAAAATCCAAAAGCGTGCCTTATTCGATTTTAGGGCGTACAAACCAGCGGTCGGTGATATTAAGCCCTACGCCAAATCGTAGATAACGCTCTTCTATCAGCGAGCCTTTTCCTCTTTCACCTGCCACAAAGGAGAGATTAAGGGCAGAAAAGCCTTTGTTGGCGGCTAAGGAAACGCCAAAGCTAAGGTAGCGGTTGTCAATTTGTGTGCCTTCTATCAAATAGGGCGTTTTTTCGGTGCTAAAACCCAAGCGGTAGGTACTACGCGAAAAGCGGTTTGTGCTGCGCACGTTGGGCGTAATTTCGCCCCCGATACAGATTTTTGTGGCTAAGGCGAAGTTTTCTACCTTGCTCCAATCCTGCCTTTCATAATCTACGCCAAAGGCAAAAGCCATCGGACGTGCCAAAGAAGCCGCATCAGACGCACCTCTTTGTATCGAAATGCCGCCTCTTATTTTTTCAGGAACGAGCAAATCACCTCTCAATTCCTGCCGCAAAGTATCGGTATCGATGGCTGCCCCCGAATTGATTTTGCGCTGGAAAGCCTGAAAGGTAGTGGTATTGAGCTGATTTTCAGGTTCATAGCTTGCGCCAATATTGAGGACGATTTTCTGTTTGGGAAGGAGCGAAAATTTGTAGTGCAAACCCAATTTGAGGTGTAAGTCGGAATAATTGACGCGCTCTAAAAGTTCGACGATATAAAGATTTCCGGGGTCATCTAAAATAGATTGCATTTCGTAGCGCGTTGCACCGAAGTTGTAGTTGGCTTGTATGCCCAAAGACAAATTTTCTATGATTTTAAACCCCTGTGCCAAAAAAAGCTGACTCACGCCGCCGCGCCCCTGATAGATGTATTCGGCAAAAGTCGGTGTTTGGGGAATCAGGGCTTTGGTTGCGGTCTTGTAATTGATGTGGCTATAAGGTTGAAAGCCTAAGGCTATCGACCAACGCTGCTGTATAACGGGAAAGGCTAAGGTCAGATACTGCACATTGGCAGCAAAGTCGGTCTTGCGCACCTGATTGCCGTCTTTTAGCTCTTTGTATTCGCCTCCAATTCCGATGTCGAAGGTAGTGAGGCGGTTGTAATGCAAAGTAGCAGGGTTTTGCAAATTGATTTGCGTTTGGCTAATCCAACTGACTCCCATGCCGCCCATTCCTTGTTGGCTAATGTGGTAGTGGCTCACCAAATCGCCCAATCCAAAGCGGGAGTAGGGCGATTGTGTAAGTTGCCCAAAAAGTGGCAACTTCCCGACCAAGACAAAGCAGAGCGCACAGAGGGCTACCCATTGTGCTTTTTTTCGCTGACTTTTTAAAAAATAGAAGCGCGTTTCTGACGTGTTTTTCAAAGATGTGTGCATAAAGAGGTAAGTTAGGCAAATGCCACCCAAGCCATTCAAACAAAGAGAGTCAAAGTGCGTTGGGGTTTTCTATCGGCAGCCCAATTTGATGACAAGTATAATGATATAATCCGTAAAAGAGCAAATCGTAACAAAAAGAAAACGCAAGTTTGCCCTGCGCAAGGGCAGGAAAAGAACTTGCAAAGATGCTATTTTTCGCCATATTTTCAAAAAAAGAGGTATCGCCCCCACAAAACAAGACCCTTTCTATCCCTTCCTTTTGGTAATAAGATTGAATTTGAAACCCAATTTCGCCCAAAAGCCCCTTCAAAACGCCCGTTACAAGGCTGCTATGCGTATCCACGCCTATATGTTGGAGATGCCATTTTTCCCAAAAGTCTGCTTCCTTTTGTGCTGCTTCTATCAAAGGCAGAGCCGACACCAAGGGCAATTTGGCGGTAAAATGCGCAAGGGCGTTCCAGCGCATTTGCAAACCCAAGCTAATACTGCCGCCGCGATACACGCCTACTTTTTGTGACTTTTCAGTTGCTATCCTATCGAGCAAATCGTAGGTAATGCACGTGCCTGCATCTACAACCAGCACTTTTTCATTCGGGTAGAGATAATCTGCACCCAAAACCCCTGCCAAGCGGTCTAAACCCAAGGTGTGAGGCGTTTGGTAGCTTGTTTGGATAGGCAGCGGAGCGTCCGCCTGAAAGGGCAGCCATTTAAAACCCAAACTCGAAAGGGCAGTTTCGAAGTCCGCTTCAAGCCTGCGTACAGTGGAAAATACGCCCACTTCTATTTTCTCTTTTGCACAAAAACTTTGAAGGGCAGATAGAAAGTCGGTCAAGTTTTGGTGCTGAAAAAGGGGTTGAAAGCCCACAAGTGCCTTTCCCGCCTCCGTTTTTCTTTCGAAAAGAGCCGCCTTTGCGCGTGTGTTGCCAATATCTAAGGTTAGGATTTTCAAAACGTTTCGGCTTTTGTTTTTTTGTAGGGATAAGCCACTGCCTTTTCCCTATCTTTGCTTTTGGTCTAATACGCAGGGTAGCCTACTTTTTGCTGCAAAGCGGCGTTGTTGCAACGATAAAAGTCTTAAATGCACCCCACCCCAAACCCCCAGTGATGTTAAATTCTAAAAATTAGATTCAAATGTAGGGACAAGGCATTGCCTTGTCCGCAGTGAGATTGAAATAAAAAAGGACTTTCAGACCCAAAAATAGGGGTCAGTCCAAATTTTATTTCGTGTCAAATTTGATAAAACAAGGCTTTTTACAGAACTTAACATTACTGCCCAAACCCCTCCCCCAAAGGGAGGGGCTGTTATTCGGTATCATTTTTTTGCATTTATGCAAAAAAAAATGATTTGGTTTTCGAACCCTCCCCTATGGGGGGAGGGCAGGGTGCAGTGAGGTTAAATTCTAAAAATCGGAGTCAAATGTAGGGACAAGGCATTGCCTTGTCCGCAGTGCGATTGAAATAAAAAAGGATTTTCAAACCCAAAAATAGGGTTCTGTCCAAATTTTATTTCGTGTCAAATTTGACAAAACAAGACTTTTTACAGAACTTAACATTACTGCCCCAAAGGGAGGGGCTGTTATTCGGTATCATTTTTTTGCATTTATGCAAAAAAAAATGATTTGGTTTTCGAACCCTCCCCTATGGGGGGAGGGCAGGGTGGGGGTTCAGGAAGCTTGTGTGAAGCACAAAACCCCGTTTTTTGACCTTCTGACCGCTGTAAAAACGCCCTGCAAAGCGGCTTCGAATAAATTTTTTACACAAAAGAAAAACCACAAGCACAACCTTTTTCAAGAACGCCTGTTGGGAAAATTCTTGTTTCGCTTGTGCTTGTGGCTTCTAAAAGATAGGCTCGAAGATAAGCTCGAAGATAGGTTCGAAGGTTCGCTCGCAGTGCCGCATAACTGCTTTATTTCGCTCTGCGCTTTCTTTCGTTTTCGTCTAAATAAATCTTACGCAAGCGCAAAGATTTAGGCGTAACCTCTACATATTCATCTTCTTGGATATATTCCAACGACTCTTCAAGCGAAAACTTGATAGGAGGCGCAATGCGTGCCTTGTCGTCTGAACCCGAAGCACGCATGTTGGTTAGCTTTTTAGATTTGGTAACATTAACTACCAAATCGTCCATGCGCGTGTGTTCGCCGATAACCTGACCCATATACACGTCGTCGTTGGCTTCGATAAAAAATCTGCCTCTATCCTGCAATTTATCCAAGCTATACGCAAAGGCATTGCCGCCTTCCATCGCGATAAGAGAGCCGCTGATTCTGCCTCTAATCTCACCTTTGAAGGGTTGATATTCTAAAAAGCGGTGTGCCATGATAGCCTCGCCTGCTGTGGCAGTCAAGACCTGATTGCGCAAACCGATGATGCCACGCGAAGGAATGTGGAACTTCAATATCATGCGGTCGCCTTTGGGAGTCATTTCGAGCATCTCGCCTTTGCGTTGCGTAACAAGCTCGATGACTTTGCCCGATACATTTTCTGGCGCATCAATCGTAAGCTCTTCCACAGGTTCGCACTTCTGACCGTCAATCTCTTTGAAAAGCACCTGCGGCTGTCCTACCTGCAATTCATACCCCTCGCGGCGCATAGTTTCTATCAAAACTGCCAAGTGAAGTACGCCTCTGCCATAGACCAAGAACTTATCCGCCGAATCGGTTTCGATAACGCGCAAGGCTAAGTTTTTTTCCATCTCCTTTTCCAAACGCTCTTTGATGTGGCGTGAGGTAACAAATTTGCCTTCTTTTCCGAAAAAGGGCGAATCGTTGATGGTGAAAAGCATCGACATCGTAGGCTCATCAATGGCAATAGGCTTCAAGCCTTCGGGGTTTTCTCTGTCGGCAATCGTATCACCAATTTCGAAATTCTCGATGCCCACAACGGCGCAAATTTCACCTGCTTCTACACGCTCTACTTTGCGTTTGCCTAAGCCGTCAAAAATATAAAGTTCCTTAATTTTGGTCTTTTCGGTACGTGAGCCGTCGCGTTTTACCAAACTAACAGGCTGCCCTTCTACCAAAACGCCACGCGAAAGACGACCGATAGCAATTCTACCGATATAAGCCGAATAATCCAAAGAGGTAATTTGTAGCTGTGGCGTACCTTCTGAAACCGTAGGCGCAGGCACTTCTTCCAAAATCGTATCTAAAAGATAGCTAATATCGTTGCTCGGATTGCGCCAATCCGCGCCCATCCAGTTTTGTTTGGCAGAGCCAAAGACGGTCTTAAATTCCAACTGCTCCTCGGTTGCGCCCAAATTGAACATCAGTTCGAAAACGCTTTCCTGCACTTCTTCGGGTTGGCAGTTCAATTTATCTACTTTATTGATAACCACAATCGGTTTCAAGCCCAAGTCTAAGGCTTTTTGTAGTACGAAGCGCGTTTGGGGCATCGGTCCCTCGAAGGCATCGACTAAAAGCAGCACACCATCTGCCATGTTCAAGACGCGCTCTACCTCGCCACCGAAGTCGGCGTGTCCAGGGGTGTCGATGATATTGATTTTGGTGTCTTTGTAGGTTACGGCTACGTTTTTGGCTAAAATCGTGATGCCACGCTCGCGTTCCAGTTCGTTGTTGTCCATAATCAACTCACCGGGTTGTTCATGCGACTTAAAAAGGTTCGCATGTAAAAGCATTTTGTCGACCAATGTCGTCTTGCCATGGTCTACGTGAGCGATAATCGCTATATTTCGCAAATTTTGCATAAAAGAGTGCCTTACGGTTCATTTTTTTAAGGCTGCAAAATTACGCTTTTTTTTCCAAATCGCTTGTTTTAGAGATTAAGAAACCAAAAACTTTTTGTTGGGCTGCCAATTTTATACAGATTTCGCCTCTTTTTCCAATTTGTTACATTTTTTCTAACGCTTCAAAAAGCCGTATTCATACACTTTAAGGGCAATTTTCATAGCCAAGATGTCCAAATGATGGCGCAAGTGGTTTAAAAGTGTATGATAAGTTTCATCTTCGCTGCTGCTATTCATCTTGCCTTTCTGATTACGCCCCTGAAAATAAGCGCGAATATCGTAAAAAGAAGCATTGACATTTTGGTGTGGCTGCGCCTGATAATATTTCCAAAGTTCTCTTCCTGCGGCTAAGGTTTGGGTCGCTTCTTTTGAAAATACTAAGGGTTTTTGTTTGTTTTTTTCTATTTTATGAAATAAATCGGTGCTAATATTGGTATCGACCTTACCTGCTAAGTATCGCGCCATAAAATCGCTTTCGAATTTGGCAGGTGCTTCTACTTCTTTTTCTGTAAAGGGAATCCAATGATTTGTACCATATTTAGATTGAATGTTATTTTTAAATAACGTATAAACCAAACAGTCGTGCTGAAAAATTTTATCTTCCTCCCATTCGGGGTTTGGGTGCAAAAATTGGTCGCGGTCGTTTAGCCAAGTGGCTGCTATACATTTGCGAACCGCAAAATAAACACAAGCAACCAAGACATTTTTCTGATTGATAAAAAACTGCCCTGCTGCCTTGTTGTAAATCATCTGGTGGTGATTGATTTGGATAGCGTTTTGGTGTTGAAAATCATTTCCCATAAAGGGAAACTTGCCAATGAGTTGATTTTTTGACACGTCGGCGCGATAAGGTTTCACCCAGTCATTGATGTAATCGCCATTTGCATAAGATTCAATATTTTTATGACCTATTTGTTTGCCTTTTTTATCATATACTTCTGCTACAATGTGTTCAAATTTTTCTTTTTTGGCAGTGTCCCAAATGAAAAAACCAATAGGAAATTTGCCCTTTACATTGTCGAAAGTATCGGCAGGCATGACAAAGAGTTTTTCTAATCGTGCTAAAAAATGCGTGCGAAAATTGATAAAATGTTGTCCCTTTAAAATTTTTAAAGTAGAAAAATGTGCGATTATACAATCGGGAATTTCTTGGTAGATGCGAGTAAGAAATTGCGCAAACAGTTCTCTATTGCCCTGCCCTAAAAGGTTTGCATATTTTTCATTCGTTTTAGATTGTTGTACCGACTTTTTGGCTAACCTTGTGAAGTCTTTGTTTGGGGCTTCCGCATAAGGGGGATTGATATAAATAATAAGTTTTTTTCTTTTGTTTGGATTGTTTAAAACTTCCTGCAAATTTTGAGGTAGTTTGCTAAAATCATCATTTAAAAAGTCAAATTGAAAAACTTGTTGTTCTAATAAGTTTGCACCATTTTTGATACGGTCGTGCATCACATCTACGTCTTGTTTGTCCAAAGTAGAAGCCCAAATGTGGTATTTATTAGTCAAACCTGTTAATAAATTACCCGTTCCTGCTGCACAGTCCCAGATGTAATATTCGTCCTGCCAATCTTCGCCTAATAGGTCTGATAGGTATTTTTGTGAAAGCTCTACCCACATTTGGGGCGTAAAAAAACTACCCTTTCGCTCCCTAATATCCTGCGGCACAAGCAAATCTCTACGTGCGACAATGTAGTCCCAATAGGCTTCGCTTGGCGGTCTTTCGTATTTGTTCCAAAATTGGGCGTGTGCTTTTTGTTGGTCGTTGAAGGCAGTTTTTCGCGAACTAAACATGCCGAGTTCGTCAATTTTTCTGTCTAATTCATAAATATTTTGTCTAAGTAAAACGAATAATTTATCTTTTAAAGTTTCGTTTTCTTTTGAAAGCAAGTCGGCTAAATAAAAATCGCCATCGATGATGCCCACTTTTTGCGTCAAATCCCAGTTCACCGCAATCGTAGGTTTTACGGTTTTGAGCCATTTATTGTAAATAGAAATAAAGTTGTTTTTGTCTATTCTTATTTTGGCAAGTTCTGACCTATCGGAAACAAAATTTTGGGCAATAAACTTTTCAAGTTCTTGATTATCAGCTTCATAGTAAAACAAAAAGGTCGCCTTTTCGAGTGTATCTTTTACTTTTTTGTAAATTAGTTTAAACTCCTTTGTGTCGTAATTTGAAGGCGTAACGTTCCAATTAAAATCATTTAGATAGAAAATATCCTGAACTTCATTGTATGGAATGAACGCAATTTTTTCCGCATCAAAAGCCCCTAAAAAGGCAGGTGGCAGGAAAATATCGAAAGTTCGCGCCTTTCCAATGGTGAGAATAAGTTGGGTAAGGGAAAGAAGTGGGTCGGCAGTGCCTTTTTTTGCCTCTGCCCAAAGCAGGCTCTGTGCCTCAAAAATGCTGGGCAAATCCTGCCGCAATAGCACACAAAAGTCTATATTGCCCACAATGCGCGTGCAATCGTAAGGAGCAAAGTACGTTTCTGCAACCTTATTTTTAAGCTCTTCTTCTCTAATTTGTGAATATTTCATTAGATTTTGTGCGTGTTTTTTGTAGCAAAAAGCAAAAAGCGAGGAATTTTTCAGCCTTTCTTTCCCCTACAAAAATAAGAAAAAAACTACACTTTCAAATAAATTTTCGCCCTTTTCAAACAGATTCTAAACGCCTTCTGTGTTAGAAAGTGCGCCTTGATTTTATTTTTTTATCTAAGCTACGATTTTTTTTGGATTTCCCTTTTTTTTATCTTATCTTTGCGCTATGAGACGCGGTCTATCCTTTTTATTGCTGCTTTTAGTTCTGCTTTTACCGACGGTAAAAATGGCAACTGTCGTTTCGTTTCAAATGCGACAAGCCTCAATAGCCGCTCTTTTGTGTGAATTTCGCAATCAGGAGCAAAACGGCTGTCAGGGGCATTGTTATTTGCGTCGCCAACTTGAAAAACAAAGTGAGCAAAATCAGAAGTTAGTAGAAAATTTAAAAATTAGTTTTGTAGAATATTACGACTTTGAAAAAATAGAAGTTCCTGCTGTATTGCCCATTTTTTATTCCAATCAAGTGGCAGAAAAAGCAAAAACCTCTTATCATTTTAGTTTAATTACAAACGAAGTAGGGCAAATTTTTAGACCTCCCATTGCCTAAAAGGAAACGCAGTTGTTTCCCTCTTTCTCACCCTTATTGAACTTTCTTTTGTCAGCTCTACTGTTGTCAGACGGCTACTTCTGCCTTGTTTAGCCTAAAAACAGTGCGGCTTGGTGGCTTTTCGCTGCCCTCCTTTGCTTTTGTTATGGTGCAGTATCGGCTTGCTGATGCGGCTACTGCCTTCTTTCTTGCTCGTTTTATGCCTACTTTAAAGTTGGAAAAAACGAATACGTCCTTTCTTTGTCTTTATTTTCAATTATTATGTTTATCTAATCTCATTCAAACCATTTGTTTTATGTTACACAAACTTTCTTTCTCATTCCGCACATTTTCTCTACTGCTCACCTTGCTTTTGGTGGCTTGTACTGCCTGCGACAAAAACGAGGACGCGCCTGCACCTATCAATCCCAACGAAAAAGGCACAATGCGTTTCGAATTTGACAATGTAGTCGGCGAAGAAAACCTACAATTAGGTACAACGCGCTACCAAAATGCGCATGGTGAAGATTTCACCGTTACGCTATTGAATTATTATCTTTCTAATTTTGTCCTCATTGACGAAAAAGGAAATGAGTACGTCGTACCCCAAGAAGAATCATACTTTTTGGTGAAAGAGTCAGATAAAAATTCACAGTTTATTTCAATTCCTAATGTGCCTGCGGGCAATTACAAGTCTATTCGCTTCATGGTAGGCGTGGATAGCCTGCGCAATACGATGGATTTGAGCCGTCGAACAGGCGTTTTAGACCCTGCTAATAACACAGGCGAAGACAAAATGTATTGGAGTTGGAATTCGGGTTACATCTTTTTCAAGATGGAAGGCATGTCTTCAAAGGCTGCACCAGACCCGAATGGCGAAAACAAATTCCGCTACCATATCGGCGGTTTCGGTGGTTATGAATCGCCTACTATCAACAACATCAAAACCGTAACCTTGAATTTGGGTGCAAAAGCGGCGGAAGTTCGTCAGAATCAAACACCACTTTTGCATATTACAGTGGATTTATTAAAAGTTTTTGAGGGTACGCATCAGGTACGCATTGCAGAAAATGGAACGGTTATGTTCAGTCCTTTTTCTACTAAAATTGCCGATAATTATACCAACATGTTCATGTTTCACCACATGCACAACGACTAATTGTTGGGATTAAATCAGTATCCAGACCCTATTAGCCATCTATAAATCGCTAATAGCGGTCTGGTTTTCTAACACAATTTTTTCTAATTTCACAAATGAAAAAATACAAAGTTATTTGTCTATTTTATCTGCTTTTTTTTCTTTTCGCTTGCGAAAGTGAAAAAAGCATAAAGCCCAAAATAGAGATGCAAATTCCTGCGCATTTCCCCAAAATGGACTACGATTTGAGCCAAAATCCTATCACGACCGAAGGCTTTGAATTGGGTAAGGCTCTTTTTTTTGAAGGAGATTTATCAAGAGATGGCACAATTTCTTGTGGAAGTTGTCATATTCCAAGTTCCGCTTTCACCCACCATGGACACGATTTGAGTCATGGCATCGACGACAGATTGGGCAGGCGCAACACGCCCGCGATTATGAACTTGGCTTGGCACAATAGTTTTTCTTGGGAAGGCGGTGTACGTCATCTGGACTTATTTGCGATTGTTCCCATCGAAACCGAAGTAGAAATGGACGAGGAACTTCAACATGTATTACAAAAAATTCGTCAGAACCCGAAATATCCTCCTTTATTTGAAGCGGCTTTTGGCACAAAAGAAATAACAACAGAATTATTTTTAAAAGCACTTTCGCAATTTATGTTGGTAGCTGTTTCGGCAGATACCCGCTATGATGCTTACTTTTTGGGCAATCAGCAGGCTTTAAACGACACAGAAAAGGCAGGTTTGGCACTTTTTGAACAGAAATGTGCGCCCTGTCATCAAGGTACGCTTTTTTCGGATTTTGCCTTTCGCAACAACGGACTTGCGCCTAAGCCGCGCCCCGATAAGGGAAGAAGTGAAATTACTTTGAATCCCGAAGACGATTTTAAGTTCAAAACGCCCAGCCTACGCAATGTAGTCCTAACTGCGCCCTACATGCACGACGGCAGGTTTTATACCCTTAGAGAGGTATTGCGACATTATAGAGAAGAAGTGCAGCCGCTCCCCAATTTAGACCCTTTGTTGCAAAAAGAGGACGGCACTTTGGGGCTTGCCCTTACTGCGGAAGAATCGGAGCTAATTATTGCTTTTTTGCAGACGCTCACAGACGAAAACTTTGTACGAAATCCACTCTTTGCTGAATAAAACAAACATATTTCATAAAATTACATGAAAAATAATACTTTAAAAAAACGAATGTATCCTTTGTTTTTCTTGTTCTTATTGTCTTGTGTCGGATTTTTGCCTTTTCAAAATCTTGCTGCCTGCGATTTGTGTGGCTGTGGAGTTGGGGGGTATTATGTAGGCATGCTGCCACAATGGAATCAGCATTTTGTGGGTTTGCGCTACCGTCAGGCGAGTTTTGATTCGCATTTGGGCTATGGCAGACTCTTCGAAACGAAGGAAAATTTCCAAACGGTAGAGGCTTTTTTTAGGTTGTATCCGCATAAAAAAGTTCAAGTTTTGGGTTTTATTCCCTATCAATTTAATACTCAAATTACTTCTTCCCAAACCCTTTATCTACAAGGTTTGGGCGATATTGTACTAACGGCAAATTATGAAATCTTCAAAAAAGAACACCTTTTAAAAGGCGACTCTACCCGAATTTTAAAACAAGAATTGCGACTTGGAGGCGGCATCAAACTCAAAACAGGAGCGTACCGTTATGATGAAAATGATTTAGAGGCAGTTGCAAATCCTAATTTTCAGTTAGGCACTGGAAGTTATGATTTTCTTGGCAATCTGATTTATACACTACGTTGGAAAAATACAGGCTTACAAGCAGATATAAACTATAAAATCAATACAAAAAATTCTCAAAACTATTTGTTTGGAAACCGCATTAGTGGAAATTTGATGCTATTTCAAGTTAAAAATTTTAAATCATTTGGCATCATGGCTTATGCAGGCACTTATTTCGAGCATAGCGCACACGATAGGCTTGATGGGCTTGTCAATCCCGATACAGGGGGCAATCTTTTGGCAGGAAATTTGGGTATCAATCTCTATATCAGGCAGTTATCGCTGGGTGCTTTGTACCAAAATCCTTTGTCGCAGCACTTAGCCAAAGGGCAGGTAAAAGCCCATGCACGTTGGCAGATACAATGTACTTTCCAATTTTAGATAAATTTAAAACTCTTTTATAAATTTTCGTTTCCTATTCCTATTGCCTCGATAAAGGCAGTAGGAATAGGGAATTTATATTTTTCAACTTAGAAAGCGAAATTTTTAACACAATATCAAATAAATTTAGCCATTTCCATTTGCAACTTTTGTGCTTCTTGGGCGGCGGCGGCGGCAAAATTTTCGCTCGAATCGGCATAAATGATTTGTCGGGAAGAATTGATAAGCAAGCCTATTTCGGCGGTGAGGGCGGCTTCTACCACGCTCGCAAGTTCGCCTCCCTGCGCCCCTACGCCCGGCACTAAAAAGAAAGAATCGGGAGCTAATGCTCGCAAAGCCTGTAAGTGTGCTTTTTGGGTTGCGCCGACAACGAACATAAGTTGGCTCGGATTTCCCCAACTTTGTGCTTTTTTTATCACATTTTCATACAAAAAATCGCCATTTTCTAATTTTTGTAACTCAAAATCGGCTGCCCCTGCATTAGAAGTAAGCCCTAACAAAATTGTCCATTTTTCGGAATAAGCCAAAAAAGGTGCGATTGAATCATAGCCCATGTAAGGCGCAACGGTAAGGGCATCTACTTTCATTTGCTCAAAAAAAGCACGTGCATATAAATTAGAAGTATTGCCAATATCGCCTCTTTTGGCATCTGCAATCTTGAAAACTTCGGCAGGCAGCATCTCGAAAGTGGCATGCAGGATTTCCCAGCCTATTTTACCCAAAGCCTCATAAAAAGCTGTATTGATTTTGTAGCTTACCGCAAAAGGTAGCGTTGCTTCTATAATTTTTTTATTAAAGTCTAAAATAGAATCGGGCGTAGGCGCGTAGTGCTTCGGAAGTTTGTATAAATCGGTATCTAATCCTACACAAAGAAAAGATTTTTTAGCATGAATTTGCTGGATAAGTTCGGCTTTTTGCATGGGAAAAAGAGAAAATAGTTAGATAAGTGATTTTATTCTTCCCCTTCGTCATTCAGACCACCTTGTAAGGCTTGCAAGACTTCTAAGATAAAGACCATATCATAGTAAAGTCGCCAAGCGGCGCGGTAGCGCAAAAAAGAGCGAAAGGGATTGACGGAGAAAAAGTTTCTGTCCATTTTGAGCGCGACATAGAGCTTGTTCTCACGCAGGGAAAGATGCACGTCTTTGCCTGTTTTTTCTTTTAACTGTAATAATTTTTCTTTAAAAGTAGGATTCAGAAAAGGACGCGCCAAGATGGGTTTGTGTGCATAGACGACAAACTCTTTTGAAAACTCGCGGTCGTAGAGGCGCACCTTTTTTAGGTTGCGTCTGAAATTGTATAGCTGTATGGTTTCGCCTAAAAGTCCGAAATACTTTTGATAGCGATTAGAAAGAATAATCATAGGCGTAGGCACTTCTTCGGGCAAAGTGGCTACCAGAAAGATGCCATGAAAAATCGTCTTCCAAGCCGATTTTGCCGTTTTGGTACGTGCCTCAAACTGCTCATAGGCGACCTTTATTTCCGAAAATTCTACCTCGAAATCGCCAAAGTTGCCGCTGATGTAGTCATCTCCTTTGTAGTAGTCGGGGCGTTGTAGGAAAATACGTGCCTGCCGAAAATGCTCGTACTCGACGAATTTTTCGGCTTCATAGTTAAGCCCTTCGTCCATAAATTGCACGATTTGAGAAACTACCGTTTCTTTGTATTGCGCCCCCAAATCTTCCCTACGTGAGAGCCAATACGTACCATAAGCACCTGCGGCAATCCAAGCAATTACCAAAAAAATACCAATTCCCCACGATAAATAGTTATTAAAAGAATAGGCTACGCCCAAAGTAAGGGTGCAAAGTAGCATCACAAGCAACAAGACCCCTGCCTGCATCTTGATGCGTTTGCGCCTTTCTTCCTCCAAAAGGGCGATGTCGTCTTCTAAGGAGGCAAAAAAATCTTTAAATTCTTCTAAGGTCTTCATCGAAAAAGGGAGATTAAATCTAAGTTACAAACCAACATAGTTTGAAGGCGAAATTTGTTTGAGTTCTTCTTTTATCGCCGTTTCCACTTGCAGGCTTTCTATAAAATCCTCAATCATAGCCTTTTCTATGCGCTTTCCTGTGCGCGTTAGCTCTTTGAGGGCTTCATAAGGTTTGGGGTAGCCTTCTCGCCTCAAAATGGTTTGGATAGCCTCTGCCACTACTGCCCAGTTATTTTCTAAGTCTTGCTCAATTTTAGCCTCATGTAGTTCTAATTTTGATAAGCCTTTTAAAATAGATTTCCAAGCAATAAGCCCATGCGCCAAAGGTACGCCGATATTTCGCAAGACGGTAGAGTCGGTTAGGTCGCGTTGCAGACGTGAGATAGGCAGTTTAGCCGCCAAATGTTCTAAGATGGCGTTGGCAATTCCCAAATTTCCCTCTGCATTTTCAAAATCGATGGGATTGACTTTGTGCGGCATGGCAGAAGAGCCAATTTCGCCTGCTTTGATTTTTTGTTTAAAATAATTCATAGAAATATAAGCCCAAATATCTCTACAAAAATCTATTAAAATCGTATTCAAACGCTTGTAGGCATCAAAACGTGCCGCCAGATGGTCGTAATTTTCTATTTGGGTTGTCCAAAGGGCGCGTTTTAGCCCCAAATTATTTTCTACAAATTGCTGTGCAAAACGCTGCCAATCCAGTGCAGGATAGGCTACCACATGGGCATTGAAATTACCCGTTGCCCCTCCAAATTTAGCCGCAAAGGGGACTTGCTTCAAACTTTGTAACTGCTGCCGTAGGCGGTAGGCAAAAACTTGTAGCTCCTTTCCCACGCGCGTAGGCGAAGCAGGCTGCCCATGCGTATAGGCAAGCATGGGGACATTTGCCCAAAGATTCGCAAAATGTTCTATTTGTTGAATGAGCTGTTCTAAAAAAGGCAGCAATACATTTTGTTCGGCTTCTTTCAAAAGCAGGGGCGTAGCTGTGTTGTTGATGTCTTGTGAGGTAAGTCCGAAATGGATAAATTCCTCGTATGCTTCTAAGCCCAATTTTTTAAAACGCGCCTTTAAAAAATATTCAACCGCCTTTACGTCGTGATTCGTTGTTTTCTCAATTTCTTTGATTTCCAATGCTTCCGCTTGCGAAAAGTCCTGATAAATTTGCGAAAGCAAACGCTTTTGTTCGGTAGAAAGCAAAGGCAATTGAGGCAGCGAAAACTCACAAAGGGCGATAAAATATTCCACCTCTACCAAAACGCGATAGCGAATGAGGGCATATTCTGAAAAATAGGCATTTAGTTCGCCGCTTTGTTGTGCATACCGTCCGTCGATGGGTGAAAGCGCGTATAGGGCAGATACAGAATCGGATAAAGACATAAAAACCGCTTTTGCTTGTGTTGAAGAATAAGAAACCAAAAGGCAAATATAAGCGAAAATCTTGGAGATAAGGTGAAAAGGGCTAAAAGAATAGCCGAAAAAGGGCTGTTTTTACAAAGGCGCGAATGTAGGGACAAGGCAATGTCTTGTCCTATGCCCCAAATCCTAAGGGTCTTGAAGACCCTTAGGGTTTAAGTCCAAATTTTATTTCGTTTCTAATTTGACAAAACAAGTTTTTTTACAGAACTTAACATTACTGGGAAAAGGCGGGGCGCATTTGGCGAACTTTTCCTTTTGGCGCATAAAAGTACAAAAAAAGGGTTAGTTTTTTTTCTAATCAGATGTGCCTGTAAAATATTTTGGTAGAAAAGCCTTTTGAAATTAGAAAAAAGCCACAGGGCGAATTTTTTATTTTTGGCTCAAAATTACATAGCGGGAGAAAATAAAAAAAAGAAGGGAGCGCGTATTTTTAGCAAGCAAAAAGAACTATTGAGGTTAAAAAGTGTAGAAACAACGATTTTGAGATTGAAGAAAAGAAAAAGAAGCTAAATCAGACAAAAATTTAGGAACTGTTTGCATAAATTGGCTATCTTAGCAAAATCTTTTTAGCAAAATCTTCACCGTAGAAGCTCTTTGATTAGGCGAAAGGAGGCTCGAAAATAAAACCTTCGCTCTGCCTTTTATTTCAAAGTGCAAAACGAAGGTAATTATTTCTGCTTTCTTTTGAGAAAAGCGCGAGTAAGTGGCTTAGAAAATAGCCCTACCTAAGTTGGCTTAGATAGTGATTCTGCCGCTATCTGCCCAATAGATGCGCTCGAAGCACTGGGTAAGCAAGTTGAGGAGTTTTTGCTTGTCAGAATCGGTCATCTCTTCGAAAAGGATACGGTTAGAGTCGCGACGCAAAGGCTCGATTTTAGCCAAAAGTGCTTTTGCTTTGTCGGTGAGTTCCAAACGCTTACGACGCTTGTCGTCTTCGTCGCGTGTCTGTGTAATCAAATCCTTTTCTACCAAAGAGTGGATAAGGTTCGTTACATTAGGGCGTGAAACGTTCAATGCGTCTGCAATGTCAGAAGCCAAAACGCCATGATGCAAGTTGCGCTCGCGGCTCAAAGGGATATTGGGGTCATTTTTGATGTAAAGCAAAATGAGCCACTGTTGGGTAGTAAGACCAGCTCTGCGTGTGATGTTGCTGCTTCTTTTCAAAATTTGTGAAGCGAGTTCAATCACGCCTAATACGATTGATTCTTCTTTTGTTGAGTTCTGAGACATAACCAATGTGAATTAAGAAGTTTGAAAAAGTTTATTTCAAATAAAGGGGTGCTGTGTAGAACTTTCTACAATGCAAACATACTGCTTTATCAAATAATATACAAGTATAAGCGCAATTTTTTTTCTATATTTCTGCTAAAAAGCGGTGTGTAAGAGGAAAAAAAGCTACTTTTTTCGCTATTTTATCGTTTTTTTCAAAAAAACTTACATGCAAGCGATAAATAGACTAAAATATTTCGCCCCAAAAGCCTACTTGGGGAGGGGGAGATGAAAAATTAGGATTTGATATGAATAAAAAAAACTAAAAACCTAAATAGTAAAGCCACGCGGAGCGGCACTTTTTAAGTAAGCAAAACGCCAATATTTGCCTTTTCAAAGCCCCCAACTGCATAATAAAGCGATTTTAGACCTGTTTTTTTGTTTTTTTGCCGTTGGGAAAGGCGGTTTTTTTTTAGTTAAAAAATTAGAAAAGGCAGCTCTACTTTTTCGCCGCTGTGCCTAAAACTTTTACACAGGGGCTTTGTTTTTAGGATTTTTTGCTTTTCTGGCAGGCAAAAGGTAGGGCAAAGAACTGTGTTTTTTTGTGTATTTTCTTTAAATTTGCTCAAAAAATCTGCATTTTTCGCCTCGCCAACTGTTTTTCCTAAGAAAAAAAAGCCTGTTTTTTAAACCGTTTTCTTTTTTGCGGTCATGTTAGTTTTTGGGTGAAATTGCATTTTTTTTTACAGCCAAAAAAGGCGTAATTTTCTGTTTCTGTCTATGAAAACCTTTGTTTTCAGTTGTGTAGCTCCCTAAAAAGTCCTACAAAAAAGTTCCCCTTTGCCACAAGAGCCTAAGAAAAGCCTTTGTAGGGGTGCGAGAAAAATGAGAAAAAAAGAATTTTTGTGTATCTTTGCCCAAAACTTAAAAGCGACTGATAAGTCCCTTCTCACTTTTATTGTGTAGTCAAACCTCCTTCTCACTCCTGATTACTTTTCACTTTTCAAAAAGATTTGGCAAATGCGAATCTTTTGCCCTTAGCTCTTGTGCCACTTTTTAGGCAGGCATTGGCTTTGTTTTTTGAAAAAAGAAGTGAAAAAGTGCCAAACTATTTGTGTTTTAGCAAGTTTTTAGATAACTTCGAGTTGTTTTTTCACTAATCCCATTCCTTTACCTAAAAGCGCATTATTTTGTCAAGACTTGATATTTATCGCTCGCTTCTGATGGGTATTACAAATGCCGCTTTCGTAGGGCTACTCGCCTGCCCTTTATTTTCGCAACATACGCCCTTTGGCGTGCGTAGAATCGAACCCTTCGAAACAGAAAAAGAGGCACTTGGACACAATAAAAGTGAGGCAATGCCCTTGCTTTCAGAAGCGCAGGCGGCGGCACAGATACGGAAAAAAATGCAAAACAGGGAAGAAGAGGAACTTAAAAATTCTTTGTCGCTTTTTTTTCTTCACTACCCCAATTCCGTACAGGCAGAGGCTCTCAAAAAGGAAGCGGCAGATTTTTTCTTTCGTACCCAGAATTATCGTCAGGTCGTTTTCTTATTAGAAGACCTAAACAAGACCAGACGTGTGATGCGCCCCGAAGACGAAAAATTGAGGTTTCAGTTTGTCTATTCCCTCACAAAAATTGAACGCTATCGCGAGGCAATTCAGGTGGCGCGAGAAATGCAACAGCATTGTCAGACCCATTGTCCCGACTTTGCCTACTATTTGGGCGTTTCTTATTACAAATTGCAGCAGTATGATTTGGTAGCAGAGGTGATGAAGCAGGCGAAGGAAAAGCCTAATTATGTGCAGAGTGCCAATGATTTGATACTCGATAGCCATCTGAAAGCCAAGAACGAGGAACAGTTGGTAGAAACGCTTATTTCTTTTATAGAACAGAAAGAGGTTTTCGATAAAAAGCACTACTATATCGCCGCTAATTCGCTATACAACAAAAATAAATGGACGCAGGCAGCGGATTTTTACCAACGCTATTACGAGCGATTGCACCAAACAGACCCCCAGCGACGCGAAGTTGCCTTTATGATAGGAAATTGTTTGTTGCAAGATGCCCAAAAAGAGCAGGCGCAAGGCTATTTGCAGCAGGTCGTTCAGGAGCAGGTGCAGGATTCGCTTACCCAAGTGGCATACTACCACTTAGCACTTATCTATCAGCAGGAAGGGCAAAAAGAAGCGGCTTTGGATATGTATAAGGGTGCTTATCATATCCGTCTTGAAAATCAGGAAACCTCGCGCATTTGTCAGGAAAAGGCATTGTATCATATCATAAGCCTCTATCAACTTTTGGGCAACTACGCCCAAGTGAAGCAGGGCGCAGATGAATATTTCCAACTCTTTCCCACAGGTTTTTATTGGACAAATATCAAGAAAGCCTGGTATGAAGCCTTTTTCAAAGAAGACGAAGTATTGGCTTTGAAAAGTTTGCAGCGCGAGGTAGTAGCGCAGCCCGAATTACAGCAACTATTACAACAATATCTGACACTTTTGGGCGATAAAGCCTTCAATCAGGGTTTTTATAAAAAGGCTTTGGGTTATTACGAACTTTTAGAAAGAGAGCCGCTAAAAGAGCCAAGCCGTTCAGAGTTGTATTTTAAAATGGGGGTTTCCTATTTTTTACAAAATTTGCAGGATAGGGGCGCAGAGATAGAAAAAAGTCTTTATTATTTCAATAAAATAACCCTGCCCTATTATCGCGATTATAGCCGCTATTATTTAGGGCTTGCCGCCTTTAATGCTAAAAATTATCAGGCAGCAATCGGGCATCTATCTGCCTGTGTTGGCTCTACTGAATTTGACGACAAACTTTACATCAAGGCAGAGGCGGAACTGTTGCTTGCCGATTCTTACACCGCAACCGTCAGGCAGAGCGAAGACTTCGCCTTCGAGCAGGCAGAGTTGCACTACAATCAGGTCATCGACCAGACGGCTAACACCTCGACAAATGAGGGGCAGTATTTGCAGGCGCAGGCTTATTACCATTGGGGCAGATTGCTTTATTTTGTGCAAAAAGACGAACAAGCGTTGCGGAATTATTTGTATGTGGCACAAAATTTTAACAAGACCCCCTTCGGCTTCGACGCGCTTCTCGATTACGTGCGTTGTTGTAAAGATTTGGGCGTAGGGCAGCCACAAGACAAAATTCAGTTGATAGAGGCTATTCAATTTGCGACTAATTTTATCAATACCAATAGCCGTCATCCGCGCATTTTAGAGTTGGTGTTTTTGCGATTGGAGGCTTATTTTGTGATAAATGAATCAAAATACGATAATTTGGCGTGTGAAGATGTCCGCTACATTTTGGAACGCGCACAACCCAGCGACAAACTCTATAAAGATGCCTTTAATTACGGTCAGCAGCTTGAAAATGGCGATATAAATTGCACTGCCCTCGATGCCTTGCCTACTTTGAAGGAAGAAGCCCGAACAGAAGAAAAAGCCCTATCTATGGCAGAAGAAGCCAGCTATCTTTCTGATTATGAAAGGATTTTGGCTTTATATTCGGTATCTACAAGCGATTTTGTGTTGAAGGCGCGTAATTTTTTAGATTACCACCAAAAACAAGACGAGGCAAGCCTGCATCTCCACTTACTTGTTGCGCAGGTCTTGTTCCATAATGGCAACTTCCAAACCGCAAACGCGCATTGGGCAAAGGCAGAGGCGGCGAGCGAGCAGGTGTCGGATAAACTAAGCAGCCTCAAAAATTACGTGGCAGGGCAGGCAGCTTTCCACAAGGGCTTCTTCAAAGATGCCTTCGACCACCACCAAGCATACATGGCAAGCCTCAATATCGGGGGGGCTGTGGTAGAGCAAGATGCTTACCTACAAAGTTTGTATTTTATGATACTGCTTTGCAATAAAATGAAAGACCGTACCGCTATGTTGCAATACATAGAAGAACTTGAAAGTAGAGTAGGCTCGAATAGCCCTGCCGTTGCGCTTTACAAATCTTGGTATAAGATGCGTTTTGAAGACATTTACGGCAGCGATTTTGTCCAAGAAACGGAGGCGATTTTAAATAATGCGCCCGATTCGCCCCATTTAGCCGACCTCTATGATGTAGCCTTTGAAATGTTAGACTACAAAGGCTTTGATGAGCAGGTTGCCAGAAATGCTACCTCAAAGAAGACTTCCCTGAATCGCAACCTTCGCATAACCGCTCTGCTTTGGCTCTATAAAGTACGATTCAAACAAGGCAATCAGGAAGATAGTGCTGAAAAGTATCTCAAACTTTTAAAAGAAGAGGAACTTTCCGAGCGCGAAAAAGAATGGATAGGTGAGGTGAAGTAAAAAGGTTTTCCGAAAAAAAACACTCACGTTGGAGGCGAAAATCTTGACCTTTTGTATCCTTTATGCGAAAAACAAATAAGAATGGTGTTACAAATCGAAAATAAACGCTATTTTTGTTTTTGTCCGTCGGAAAGGGTGCGTTTTTGATTTGTGTGTGCTTGATTTGAAGGTGATGCCGAATCTAACTACCTATCCGCTGGCTTGTCTTTGGTTTCTTTTGGTTTGGATACAAAAATACGATACAAAAAAATGACACAAAAAGATGATACAAAAAAATAGCTATTCCGCTTTTTATCAGTCGCTAAGACTGCCCTTTGGTTTCTGCCTTTTGTTTGCCTTCCTAACGCCCTTGCCTTGGGGCAGCGCACAAGTGCCGCTACCTGCTTCGCCACAGCAAAAAGCTATCGTCATTCAAAATGTAACCCTGCACGACGGCAAAGGCAATGTATTGGAAAAGGCGACGTTGCGCTTTGAAGAAGGGCGCATCACCCAAATAGAAACAGGAGAGGCAGCCACCTTGCTCGAAGGAGCGGAGCGAATTGATGGCAGCGGCAAACACCTTTATCCTGCCCTGATTTTACCCAACACGCCACTTGGACTTTCCGAACTCGATGCCATTCGCCAGTCGGTAGATATGGCAGAAGTGGGCGCACTCAATCCCAACGTCAAGGCGCAGGTCGCCTTCAATGTAGAGTCTGATGTCGTGGCTACTATGCGTCCTAATGGCGTTTTGTATGCACAAATTACGCCGCGTGGCGAACTTTTGGGCGGCAATTCGGCACTGATGGCGTTAGAGGGGTGGCATTGGGAAGAGGCTACACGCAAGGCTGAAGTGGGGCAGCATCTTTATTTTCCGTCTTCTATTTTACCTTCGGGTTGGTGGGGCGAGCAGGGCGATTTCAAACCCAACGCCGAAAATCGGGCGAAACAAATAGCCGAACTTTCCCAACTTTTTGAGGAAGCCGCCGCCTATGCCCAAAAAAAGGAAAAAAATCTGATAACAGAAAAAAATCTCAAATTGGAGAGTTTGACAGGTCTTTTTACAGGTGAAAAGACGCTTTTTCTGCATGCAGATTGGGCAAAGGATATAGTTGAAAGTGTGCTTTGGGCAGAAAAATATCAGGTCAAACGCATTGTCGTTGTAGGTGGTTCTGACGCGCATAAAATCATCGACTTTTTAAAACAACACCGCATCTCACTCATTCTGACGCGCATCTTTCGCCTGCCTACTCGCATAGACGACGACTACGACTTGCCCTTTCGCCTGCCTGCAATTTTGGCTGCTGCTCAAATTCCCTTTTGTCTTTCCTATGAAGGCGATATGGAGGTAATGGGTGGTAGAAATTTGCCTTTTGCCGCAGGTATGGCGGTCGCTTATGGTTTGGATAAGGAAGCCGCACTTCGGGCTATCACCTTTGAGGCGGCTCAAATTTTGGGCGTTGCCGACGACATAGGCTCAATCGAAGTAGGGAAAAAAGCCTCTCTGCTCTTGGTTACAGGCGATTTATTAGATATGCAACACTCGAAAATAGAAGCCGCCTTTCTTGAAGGCAGACGCTTGGATTTGAGAGATAGACAGCTCCTTTTGCAACAGAAATATGAAAAACGTTTGGAAAAAGAGTAGTTTTTTTGAAAAAAGAAAGGCTAACTTTTCAATCTTAGGATTGGGTGCTATCAAATTGTTCTGCCTTTTTCTGTGGGTCGGTCTTTTCTGCGCTCTGCCCTTTGTGCCTACCACCGCCCAAGACCTGCCGCGCGAAGCCCGCTGGATTCCAACGGCTTTGTGGTGGGAAATGCAGGCTGATTATACCGATACGAAAGACAACCGCTTTTGGGTCAGTATCTCTTTGCGCCGCCAAACAGAGGAAAAAAGCGACTTTTTCTATCGCAAGAGTTGGGCGGCACACTATCAAAAAAATATCAGTCCCCATTGGCAGGCAGGGGCAGGCTTGCGTTACGACGGGCAGAGCAATGTAAATAGAACGGCTTGGAAGGCTTATCTTCGTCATGTAAGTTTTGTTAGGAAAATTAGAATTTTCAAGCAAATCACGCCCGAATATATCCGACACGACAACGCCTTCTATGAAAACTTTTGGAACTTGCGTTTGCTTTTGGGGGCAGAAAAAACCTTTTTTAGGAAGACCGCAGTAGCAGGCGAGCAGGCAAAGGAAACGAGCCTTTCATCGAGCGGCACGCCACTTTTGAGCTTACATTCCTCTTTTGAGCTATTTCGCGAATTGGGCAATGAGGCAGATTTAAAGCGTTTTTTCTATGAAAGCAGGTGGCGTACCGACCTTTTGTACTATCCTTCGGGTCTGTTTTCAAATCGCTTGGCTTTGGGGCTTTTCTTCAATTTGCAAAACCTACACTATGTTGCTTTGGCGCAGTATGATATTGGTGGCAATGTCATAAAACCAGATAGGCGGCTCAATTTGCACACGCCCGTTTATGGCTTTCAGATGTATGTTTTTTTCAATAAAAACACGAAACAACCCCCTGCCTTTTCGCCTTTTGAATAGGAGAAGACACCGAAAAAATATCAAAAAAATACCAAACAGAATATGATGAAACTTGCCAATCCTACCCCCATTTTCACTGCACTCGATATAGAAAAAATAAGAGCCGAATTTCCGATTTTGCACCAAAAAATAAATGGAAAGCCGCTTATCTATTTTGATAATGCCGCCACTGCCCAAAAGCCAAAAGTGGTGATTGAGGCACTAAAAGCCTATTACGAAAATGACAATGCCAACGTTCATAGGGGAGCGCACACTTTGGCGGCACGCGCAACGGAGGCTTTCGAAAAGACGCGCAAGATAGCAGCCCGTTTCCTCAATGCTGCCTTCGAGGAGGAAATTATCTTTGTCAGAGGCGTTACAGAGGGGATAAATTTGATTGCACAGGCTTGGGGAAGTGCAAATTTAAGGAAAAATGATGAAATTTTGATTTCTACCTTAGAGCATCATTCTAATATTGTCCCTTGGCAACTGGTTGCAGAAAAAACAGGTGCCATTTTGAAAGTCATTCCCATCAACGAAAAAGGCGAAATTATAGAGGCAGAATTTGAAAAACTACTCTCTAAAAAGACCAAAATCCTTTCTATCGTACACGTATCGAATGCGCTCGGAACGGTCAATCCTATTGGGAAAATGATACAAAAGGCAAAACAGTTTGGTACAAAAGTAATAGTAGATGGTGCGCAGGCAACTCCACATTTTGCGATTGATGTGCAAAAATTGGATTGCGACTTTTATGTTTTTTCAGGACACAAAGTTTATGCCCCCACAGGAATTGGGGTTTTGTATGGTAAAAAAGAAATTTTAGACCAGATGCAGCCTTATCATGGGGGCGGCGAAATGATTAAAGAAGTTACTTTCGAAAAAACGACTTACAACCATTTGCCTCACAAATTCGAGGCAGGAACGCCTAATATTGCCGACACAATCGGCTTGGGAAGAGCCTTAGAGTTTTTACAACAGTTTGATAAACAGGCAGTTATAGAGTATGAAAGCCGCCTGCTAACAAAAGCAACGGCACTTCTTTCCGCCATCGAGGGCGTGCGCCTGATAGGAACAGCCGCCGAAAAAGCCTCTGTCCTTTCCTTTGTCGTAGAGGGCGTAAGCGGTTTTGACTTGGGTATGATGTTAGATGCCAACGGCGTGGCAGTGCGCGTAGGACACCACTGCACGCAGCCACTTATGAAGCGATTGGGCATACCCGCAGGAACGGTACGCGCCTCCTTTGCACTTTACAATACAGAAAAAGAAATTGAAGATTTTGCCGCCATTTTGCAAAAAATATTGCCAATTTTGCGATAAAAAAACGCTTTTTGTTTGTTTTTGGGGTAGTTCTTTCGCTTTTCAGCCTTTTTATAGCCTTTTTCGCCGCTTTAAAAAAAGGAAACGCTGCTTGTGTCATCTTTTTTGTTATCTTTGTTGCTATCTCTGTTGGCACAAGCGCGAAATATTGCTTTTATATACGCCTTAGTAGGAAAAAATATGGAAAATTTTGTAGTTTCGGCTCGCAAATACCGTCCCTCCACTTTTGATGCTGTCGTGGGGCAGGCGCACATTACTGATACGCTCAAAAACGCCATTCGCTCGAAGCAGTTGGCGCAGGCGTTCCTTTTTTGTGGTCCCAGAGGGGTAGGCAAAACTACCTGTGCGCGTATTTTAGCCAAAACCATCAACTGCGAAAATCTTACTACCGATATAGAACCCTGCAATGAATGTGGCTCTTGCAAAACTTTTAATACAGGTAATTCGCTCAATATCAATGAGTTAGATGCGGCTTCTAATAATTCGGTAGAGGACATTCGCAACCTTATCGAGCAGGTGCGATACCCACCGCAAGGAGGCGCGAAAAAGAAGGTCTATATCATCGATGAGGTTCACATGCTTTCGAACCAAGCCTTCAATGCCTTTTTGAAGACTTTGGAAGAGCCGCCTTCTTATGCGATTTTTATTCTGGCAACCACCGAAAAGCATAAAATTATTCCCACAATCCTTTCGCGTTGTCAGATTTTCGACTTCAATCGGATTCAGCCCAAAGATGTCGCCCATCATTTGGAAAAAATTGCCCAAAAGGAAGGCATCGAAGCCGAGCAGGAGGCTCTACAACTTATCGGCATGAAGGCAGATGGGGCTTTGCGTGATGCCCTTTCTATGTTTGATTTGATGGTTACATTTTCCCAAAATAGAAAATTGGAGTATAAAAGTGTAGCCGAAAACTTAAATATTTTAGACTATGATTATTATTTCAAAGTAGTAGATTCTTTTTTAGCCGAAGATAGAAGTGCTGCCTTGCTTCTTTTTGATGAGATTTTGAGAAAAGGCTTCGACGGACACCATTTTATCTTGGGTTTGTGCAAACATTTGCGCGATTTGTTGGTCTGTCAAGATGCCACTACCCTGACTTTATTGGAAGTGTCGGATACGATACGCAAAAAATATCAGCAGCAAGCGCAAGCGGCTACGCCCTCTTTCCTACTTTCGGCGTTAAGCCTTGCCAGCTCTTGTGAGCAGGGCTATAAAAATAGCAAAGACCAACGCCTGCAAATAGAAATTGCACTTTTAAAGTTGGCAAGTTTGAAACAGGTATTTTCTGTGCAATCGCTTTTAGATGATGTAAAAAAAAAAGTCAGCAGTTAGTACAAAATCCTAATAGTTCTACTCCCACACAGGCAGCCCCTGCCACGAATCCTTTGACAGGGGTTGCGACACAGCAGCTAAAAACTACGCCCAAGATTGCGCTTAATTTGCAGGCGGCAGTCCAAAAGGCGCAGCAGGAGCACGAGGAGCAAGCCCAAAAACAGCAGGCACAAAATCTTGCCGCCCAAGCAGAAACAAAAGCACCTACTACCGAACCTTTGCCCGACCAAGCCTTTGACCAGAAGGCAGCGCAGGCAGTTTGGGCAAGTTATTTGGGTCAGAACGACCAACAAAGTTGGATTTTTGGGTCATTTTTTAGAAATTTTAAGGTGAGCATTGAAAATCAAACCGACCTAATCCTCCTTACCGATACGGACAATCCTACCTTGCGCGAAGAATTTGACCAACAAATCAAGGAGCGGTTTGCAATTTTTGCTCGCGATAGGTTGCAAAATCAGCAAATACAAGTCTTTTTGAAAGCGGAAAATTCGCAGACCAAGCCCCAAGTTGGCGAAACCGATACTTCTGATAATCCGAAAAAAGTTTTTACAAACGAAGAAAAATTTAACTATTTAGAACAACACTATCCACAACTAAGCGAACTTCGCAAACGCTTTAATTTGGATATAGAATAATTTTTTAAATTTTACTAAGGTCTAAACCTAAAACCATTACATCATCCACTTGTGCTTCGGGGCTGCCTATTGTGTCTTTCCAAGTCTGAAAAAAATGCGCGATTTCCTCTTCCTGCTTTTCTATGGGTAGGGCTGAAAGTTGCAAAAGTAGCCTTTTGAAGTTTGAAAAGCCTAATTTTTTGCCCTCCTCGCCTCCAAATTGGTCTTGAAAACCGTCTGAAAAAAGATAAATCTGAAAAGTTGTTTTTCCATCTTGCTGAATGGCGTGTGGAAAGGGCAGTTTTTGCAGGCTAAAAACGCGCTCACTTTCGCGTTGTTCGCCTCCAATTTCCATTTTGTCGCCCTTCAAAACGCTTAAATCGCCGTTGAAAACAGAAACAAGTTTGGTCTTTGCCCCTGCAAAGGAAAGGGTACGCTCCTTCTTATCAATCTTGACAACAGAAATGTCCATGCCGTCATAGGTTTTGCTTTGTTTTTGTTTCAAAACTCGTCTAATTTCTTGATGAAGAGTATTTAAAATTTCATCTGGATTTTCTATCTGATTGCGAATCACGATTTGGGTCAATAATTCATTGCCAATCATGCTCATAAGCGCACCCGAAACGCCATGTCCTGTGCAGTCGGCAGTGGCTAAAATTGCCTTTTCACTTTTATTTTTTTCGCCCAAAGGCTGAAAGAAATAAAAATCGCCGCTTACAATATCGCGCGGCTGGTAAAACACAAAACTATTTTGCGTAAAATCTGACAAAGGTGCAAAAGAGGGGCGCAAAAAAGCCTCTATTTCGGCTTTTTCGGGCAAAATTGCCTCCTGAATCCGCTGTGCGTAGTTGATGCTATCGGTGATGGCTTTGTTTTTTTCTTCTATATCCGATTTCTGATTTTGTACGGTTTGCAAAGTAGTATTTAATTCTTCATTAACCTGTTTTAAATCTTCCTGACTTTGTGCTAAGGCTTCATTTTTTTCTTTTAATTTTTTGCTAATTTTTCGTTGTTTTTGTCCGTTCTGATAAAGCAAATAAGCCGTTAGGATGATGGCTAATCCTACAAAAAATAGCCCCCAAAGAATGGCATCACGCCGTTCTATTTGGGCTTGGGCTAAGGCAATTTGAACCTCTTGCAGTTCTGTTTCTTTTTGCAAACGCTTGTTTTCTTCGTCTTTCTGTTGTAATTTGTATTGATATTTTATGTTTTCTATTTTTTTCAAATTTTCATCATTTCTCAAACTGTCTTTGTAGCGAATATACTGTTCTAAATAGTCGTAAGCCAAATTTTTATTTCCCTTAGCGGCATAACTGCGAGCGAGCAGACGGGTAGAGTTGGCTAAAAAGTCAAGCATGTGCGCTTTTTGTGCAATTTCATATATTTTTTTTCCATAAAATTGCATTTTATCGTATTCTTTTTCTTCTTCTGCAATATCGCCCAAAATGAGGTAGCAGATGGCAATGACGTGCAAATTTTCTTTGTCTATGACCGAGCGAAGTGCCGTTTCGATGTGGTATTTTGCCGAGTCGTATTGTGTTTGTTTTTTAAAAATAACGCCAATATTGGTGCGCGAAAGGGCTGCCCCGATGCTATCTTTTTGTTGTAATTTTAAAGCAATAGATTGATTGTAAAAATAAACAGCCGAGTCGTATTTTTCTAATAAATCGTAGGCTGCCCCCAGATTATTCGACACAATGGCAGTGGCGCGAGGCTCTTTCTGTTTGAGGCGAATTTGGTAGGCTTTAAGCCAATAATTTTTTGCCGTTTCGTACTCATCTTGTCCTTTGTGTAAGATACCCAAAAGGTTGTAGGCACGTGCCAAAATGCTTTCATTTTGCAGCGAATCGCCAATTTTGAGCGCATTGAAGGCTTCTTTTAAAGCAGCAGGCGCATTGCCCAGACGGTCGTAGGCAGAGCCGCGCACGATAGCAATTTCAGCAAAATAAAGCGGATTTTTTACTTTTTGTGCGTGCTTTTCCGCTACCTGTACGTAGTAAAGTGCAGAATCAGTTTGTAAAGATATATACCTTTGTGCTAAAAAAATAGAATTTTTAAATAAAACTGTGTCTAAATAATTTTTTTGTAACGTTTCTGCCAAACTATCCATTTCTTCACGCATAGAACGCGATTGCGCCTTTGAAGCAAAAAGGGGCAGAAAAAAAGCAAGAAAAAGTGCCAAAGAGGTAGGAAAAGCCTTAGAAAAAAACACCAAACGAAAAGCAGAAGGCGTGTAGGAAGGCGGCATATTTGATTGTTTTTTGAAAAATACGCAATTTCCCCAAAAGTAATGAAAAAGGCACAAAAAAGCAGGCTTCGCCTAAAATTTAGTTGAAATTTTGTAGTACAAGGGCTTATTTCTGTCTTTTCTACCCTCTTTATGCGATAAAAAAAATAGGCTGCCTGAAACAAGCAACCCATTTTGAAGATTTAAAAATCCATTGAACATATAACATTAAAGTTAGAAAATTCCTAATTTAATACCGATAGTAGCACTAATACCGCGCATTGCATTGTTTTCCAAAGTTCGATAGCTTATATCGCCCACAAAACGGTAGCCTACGCCTGCATGCAAACGCACAAAGCGGTGCAGGTTAAGTTCGCCTTCTACACGTGGCTCTACAAAAAAGAAAGTAGCCTCGCCAAAATTATCGTTATCGTCTAAATCTTCAAAACCGTCGCGCCAGTCGGCTTGAATTTCACCGCCACCGATAGCCAAAGGAAAAGTAAGGTGAAAGGCATTAGTCGGATTGAGAGTATATTCTATAAAGCCCCCAAATTGCTGCACGTCATAATAGAGTCTGTCGTCGGTTTCGGTGCTTGGGCGGATTTGATTGACTGAAAACTGATATAAGCCCCCAACGGCGAATTTTTTTTGTAAAGTTACTGCGCCGCGCACCCCAAAAAAAGCAGCCGTTTCGCCTGCCACAGGACTAATTTGAGTATATGGATTGAGATAAAAACCAATTTTTGCATCAGAATTAAGCAAAGTTTTATCTTCTTGTGCGATTGCATTTGAAGAAAAACCTACAAAGGCTAACAAGAAAGCGATAAAAACGTAAAGAGATAGCTTTGATGTGTTCATTTTTGATTTGTTTAATCAATGGTGAGAAAATAGGAAAGAAAGCTGAAAACAAATGCCACAAAAGTTTTTAGAAGTGTGCTTTTGTTTAAGCCTATAAAGTCTTTGAATGTCTTTTTGTTTAGAAAAAATCTAAATAAAGGTTCTTTATGGGGTAAGAAAAATGCTATTTTAGCAGCATTTTTCTAATGGGAAAATTTCAGATTAGACAAAAGAGCAGACGGGTTTTCTTTTTTTTGATAGTAATACTCCGCAAAATTAATGGTTTTGCTTTTGACATGCAAGAGTTTTGCTATTTTTTCTTTTTTTCAAAGAGGTAAGATTTTGATAGAAAAAAATGAAGGTTGCCCTAAATTTGGCTTTGATGCTTCGAAAATCAGCAGACCTCAAAGAAATAGAATTGTGGCAATAGATTAGGGGCGCATGGTAGCTTTTGCGATTGCAACAATGCCTTTTTCGCAGTTTTTTGTAACTTTGCGCTTTCTTTTCGAGTTAAGAGCTTGTTTGTGTAGCTTAAAAGGACTTTTGTCAGGCACTTATGAAAAATTCGCTTATTTCAGCACCCCAGACTTATCTGCAAACGGACGAAATTTTGGCTATGTATCGCGCCGACGCGCTTTTTCAGCTATTGGAAAATAAAGCCAAAAGTCCGCAACTTGAACAGGTGCATGTGCAGAATGTGGCAGGGAGTCAGACGGCTCTCTTGGTGGCGGCTTTGCAGCAGGCGCGTCCAGAGCTAACACAACTTATCTTGGCAGAAGACAATGAAAAAGCGGCATATTTTTATAGTGATTTGATTTCTATTTTAGAACAGAAAGCAAATGCTACCAATCCGACGGTTCTATTTTTTCCAACTTCCTACAAAAAGCCCTACCAATTTGAAAAGATAGACAACGCCAACGTCTTGCAGCGTGCCGAAACGTTGGCACAGTTGCAAAATTTATATGAACAAGAAACGGATATTAAAAATTTTAAAGGCAAAATTATTATTACCTACCCTGCGGCTCTTACCGAGCGCGTGGTGAATAAAAAAACGTTGCTTTCCAACACTTTTACCATTCGCAAGGGCGAGGAATTGGGGCGCGATTTTTTGGTGGAGGTGCTGCAAAGTTATGGCTTCGAGCGAACCGATTTTGTGTATGAAGCAGGGCAGTATGCGGTGCGTGGCGGCATTGTAGATGTTTTTTCGTATGCGCATGAGATGCCTTTTCGAGTAGAATTTTTTGGTGATGAGGTAGAAAGTTTGCGTCTTTTCGAGCCAAATAGTCAGCTTTCGAAACAGACGGTAGAAAAAGCGGTCTTGATACCGAATTTGGAGGCAAAATTTTCGCAGGAGAGTCGCGAGCCTTTTTTCAACTTTCTGCCTGCCCAGACGCTATTTTGGGTTGAAAATCAGAAACTTACCTTAGAAGTAATTGAAAAATATTTTGAGAAAGTGGGGCAGGAATTTGAAGAAATTGTAAAGGCAGCAGGTTATACGCAAATTATTTCGAAGCCCGAACATATTTTTCTTACCCAAGAGGAATTTATAGACGGTTATAGCAAATTTTCGCAATTTCATTACCATCATACACTACCTAAAAAATTATATCCTAAACATATTGAGCCTTTTGTGGTCGATTTTCAGACGAAGGTGCAGCCTTCTTTTAATAAAGACTTCAAACTTTTAGCCGAAGATTTAAAACGAAAACAAGACCAAAATTATACCAATATTTTAGTAGCAGATTTGCCCAAGCAGGTAGAGCGCATGCAAAGTATCTTTGAGGAGATAGAGCCGCAGTTGGAAATTCGCGCACTTTTGCTTTCCCTGCACGAAGGTTTTTATGACCAAAACCTAAAACTAACCCTTTATACCGACCATCAGGTCTTTGAAAGATTCCACAAGGGCAAAGGTACAGAGCGTTTTTCGAAGACAAAAGCCCTGACACTCAAAGAGTTGAACGCATTACAAATCGGTGATTATGTAACGCATATAGATTACGGAATTGGGCGTTTTGCAGGGCTTGAAAAAATAGAAGTGGGTGGAAAAGAGCAGGAGGCAGTGCGTTTGATTTATAGAGATAACGATATTTTATTTGTAAGTCTTCATTCACTTCATAAAATAGCGCGTTATACAGGCAAAGAAGGTTCGCAGGTAGCATTGAGCAAGTTGGGAACAGGTGAGTGGGAAAATAAAAAGCGAAAGGTAAAGAAAAGATTAAAAGATATTGGTACAGATTTAATCAATTTGTATGCAAAAAGGCTTACCATGCGTGGCTTTGCCTGTCAGCCCGACGATTATATGCAAATTGAATTAGAAACTTCATTTTTATACGAAGATACGCCCGACCAAGCCACAGCCACCTCTCAAATCAAGGCAGATATGGAAAAACCTGTGCCGATGGATAGGCTCATTTGTGGAGATGTGGGTTTTGGCAAGACCGAACTTGCGATAAGAGCCGCTTTCAAAGCCGTTGCGAATGGAAAACAAGTGGCGGTTTTAGTGCCGACTACGATTTTAGCCGCCCAACATTACCGCACTTTTTCGGAGCGTTTGAAAAGTTTGCCTGTGCGTGTGGATTACATCAACCGTTTCAGAACGGCAAAAGAGGTCAAACAAATTATAGAAGATTTGGCAAATGGAAAAATAGATATACTAATTGGCACGCATAAAATTGTAAGTAAAACGATACAATTCAAAGATTTAGGACTCTTTATCATAGACGAAGAACAAAAATTTGGCGTAAAAACAAAGGAAAAGTTAAAAGAAATGCGCCATAACATAGACTGCCTGACCCTAACGGCTACGCCCATTCCGCGCACCTTGCAGTTTTCACTCTTAGGGGCGCGAGATTTGTCTATCATGCACACGCCGCCGCCTAACCGTCAGCCTGTAACGACGGAGGTGCATACTTTTTCGGAAGAAACGATTAGAGATGCGGTAAGTTATGAATTGCGACGTGGCGGACAGGTCTTCTTTGTGCATAATCGCGTGAGCGATATTTATGAAGTGGCGGGTATGATTGCGCGTCTTGTACCAGATGCCAAAGTGGGTATCGGGCATGGGCAGATGGCAGACGAAAACTTGGAAAAGGTGATGATGAACTTTATTAGTGGGCAGCTCGATGTGTTAGTTGCTACCAATATCATCGAGTCGGGTTTGGATATTCCTAATGCAAATACCATTATCATTAACAATTCACATCTTTTTGGTTTATCAGATTTGCACCAAATGAGGGGGCGTGTGGGCAGAAGTAACCGCAAAGCCTTCTGTTTGTTGCTTGTCCCTTCGGTTTCTACCCTTACTGTTGATTCGCGCAAGCGTTTGAGTGCCTTAGAGGAGTTTAATGAATTAGGCGATGGCTTTAAAATTGCGATGCGCGATTTAGATATTCGGGGAGCAGGCGATTTATTGGGAGCAGAGCAAAGCGGCTTTATCAACGATTTGGGCTTAGATACTTACCATAAAATCTTAGAAGAAGCCATTGCTGAATTGAAAGAAGAGGAGTTTAAAGACTTATTTGCACACGAAATAAAAGATAAAACAATTAAAGTAGATTGTAATATAGAAACCGATTTTAATATTCTGATTCCAGAAGATTATATCCCTAATATTTCGGAGCGTTTGAGCCTTTACATTCGAGCCGATGAATTAAAAAATGAACAAGATTTGCTTGTTTTTAGAAATGAACTCAAAGACCGTTTTGGCGATTTGCCCCCTACTGTCGAGGAATTGCTCAAAACGGTAGAGCTAAGGTGGGTAGCCGAAAAAATAGGTTTCGAGAAATTGACGCTTAAAAATGAAAAAATGCGAGCGTATTTTGTCAGTGGCAAGCCTCAATATTTTGAAACTGAAGTATTTTCTAAATTTCTTGCCTATGTGCAGAAGCGTCCTGAACGTTGTCAGGTGAAAGAAACAGAGAGCCGCCTGATTTTTATTATGGAAAATGTACGCAGCATAGAGGGCGCAATGCGTGTTTTGCAATCTATTTTAGAAGAGGATATAAATTCTTAACGGTATGGCGAATGTGAATTTTTTGTTTCAAAGCCCAATAAAACAAGAACTTTTTGGATTTTTTGAGAATAAAAAATTATATTTGCTTGATACTCCCCACGACCCTAACTTCGACATTTATGCAAA
This sequence comes from Hugenholtzia roseola DSM 9546, assembly GCF_000422585.1. Lineage (NCBI taxonomy): Bacteria > Pseudomonadati > Bacteroidota > Cytophagia > Cytophagales > Bernardetiaceae > Hugenholtzia > Hugenholtzia roseola. The sequence goes on along the minus strand of NZ_KE383884.1, from coordinate 58,237 downwards.
CAGATACGCACGTTCTTTTCCATTGGGTTCAATTTATAAGTAAAAATATCGTAAAAAATGCCTTACTTTTACTGCTGCTATTTTCAAGTTTGTCAAATTTAAAATCTCAAATTTTAAACGATAATTTTACAGATGGCAACTACACCGCCCTCCCTACTTGGAGCGGCGGCAATACCGTAACGACGGGCGACGGTTTTACCGTCAATGCTGGCTTTCAACTGCAAACCAACCTGCCCAATGGTGGCGCAGGCACGCGCATTGCCTACCTAAGCACCCCGACAGCCTTCAATCTCAACGCAGATAATTGGGAATGGCTGCTCGAAACTGAACTACTTTTTACACAAATTCCAAACGCAACCAACAACTCGCGCTTGTATTTAGTTTCTGATAATGCAAACTTAAATGGAGCTTTAAATGGCTATTTTTTAGAACTAAGAGAGGTACTCACTTTTTATAGACAAGATGGAACTACGCTCACGCCTTTTCCTTTGAGTTCGGCTACTAATTTTGGAACAGCTCCTTTTTTGGTTGAAATTAGGGTCATTCGCACATTGGCTGGGGTCTGGAAAATTTATGCCAACGGCGTTTTGCAAGGTAGCGTTACGGAAAATACTTACACAAATAGTAGTTTTTTTGGGGTTAATTATCGTTATTCTGCCAACGCAAGAAGAAATGATTTTATACTTGATTTTGTTACGATTCAGCCTTATATCGACAATACGCCTCCTACGCTTTTGAACGTGCAGGGAGCTTCGCCCAATCAAATTGTACTGACTTTTGATGAAGATATTGAACCTAATTCTATACAAGTTTCAGATTTTTCTGTGAATTTGGGACTGGGGACACCCCTAACAGCAACGTTGGAAGTGGGAAGCACTGATAAAATTAGGCTTACATTTGCAAATAATTTTACGACGGCTACAAACTATACTATTACGGTTCAGAATGTAAATGACATTTTTGGTAATACAATTCTTACTACAAATCAAAATTTTAGTTTTAATGACAATTTGCCTCCTATCATAAGCGAACTAACAGTTACCTCGCCTTCGAGTTTAGATGTACTTTTTTCGGAAAATGTAGAACTACTTTCGGCACAAAATGTAGGAAATTATACCAAAAATTTGGGTGTCCCTAATCCCGTTTCAGCGGTTCGAGATGCTGCCAATCAGCGTTTGGTGCATCTGGTTTTTTCCGATAATTTTGCAGCCAATATTACCCACACTTTGACGGTCAATAATGTAGCCGACCAAAATACAAATGCGATAACGATTCCCGTAAATGCAAATTTTGTTTATGATACCCAACGCCCTGATGTCTGTGTTTCTGGTTGTGTGATACCACTTTCTAATAACCAAATTTTAGTACAATTTTCCGAACCTGTGGAGCTTATCTCTGCCCAAATTGTCAATCATTATGAATGGCTGGGCTTTGGTTTTCCTACTTCGGCGATACGAAATCCCAACAATTTTTCCCAAGTAACGCTCTCATTTTCAGGGACTTTCGTACCGCAAACGCCTTACGAATTGCGCATCAGAAACGTAACAGACTTTTTGGGCAATGTCATGACAACGCGCACACGTGCCTTTGTTTATGACCCATTGCCGCCTTCGGTATTGAATCTAACTATTTTAAATAACAATACGTTAGAATTACAATTTTCTGAACTATTAACACAGGCTACGGCTGAAAATATTGCCAATTATACCCTCAATAACGCCATTGGAAACCCCACTACGGCGACGCTTTTGCCGTTTGATGCAACACGTGTGCGGCTCTTTTTTGCAGGGGGCTTGGCTGATGTTGGCAACTACATTCTAACAGTAGAAAATGTAACAGATTTAACTAATAATCCGCTCTCGCCTGCCCAAAACCTACCTTTTTCTACCCAAATCCCAAGCATTGCCAAGGCAGAGCCGCTGGCAAATAACCTATTAAGGGTTACTTTTTCAGAACCGATTACCAACGCAACGGCTCAAAATGCAGCAAATTACAATGTTAGTGGAATAGGGATTGCGATAAATGCAGTACAAGTAAGCCCTGCCGTTGTAGAACTTACTTTTAGTAACAATTTTGCTATTGGTACAAGTTACAGCCTAACGGTGCAAAATATTCAAGATTTATTTTCAAATACTTTAATAAGCCAAACTAAAAATTTTGTCTATCAACCGCGTATTGTGTCGGTTACGCCTATCACGCCTACTCTAATAGATGTACTTTTTAACTATCCTCCTGTTCCTATTTCGGTTCAGAATGCGGCTCTATATGAAATTGACAATGCCATTGGCACTGCGCTTGCGGCAAATCTTGATGCGAACAACAACCAACTTGTGCATGTGGCGTTGGGGGCTGCGCTTGCACCGAACACAAATTACACCTTAGATGCGGGCTATTTTGATTTACAAAATGAAGAAATTGCGCCGCGTTCCACACACACTTTCAACCTCGACAACGCGCCGCCTACGGTTACACAGGTGCGGGTACTTTCTGATAATAGTTTAGAAATTACTTTTTCAGAAGGTGTAGAAAATACAACGGCTTTGGCTTTCAATCACTATCAGGTAGCAGGCTTTGGCTTGCCTACTGCCACTACTTTTTTAGCAAGCAATAGGATAAGAGTAGTTTTTAATCAAAATTTTGGTTTCGGAATTACTTATAGTATTACCATTTCTAACGTGCGCGATTTGGAAGGCAATCCGATGGTAGCACAGACAATAGCTTTTAGCCGTCCGCCCGTACCACCTGCCAACTCGCTCATTATCACAGAGTTAATGGCTGACGAAGTGCCACAAGTTGGGCTTCCTGCCACTGAATATCTCGAAATTTATAACGCCTCTAATACCGCTCAAAACCTTTTTGGGGTGCAGGTTGGTACAAGTTCGCTTTCTACCATTCAAGCCGATTTTGTTTTACAACCTAATCAATATGTTGTACTTTGCCCTCAAACTGCCCTCGATAGTTTTGCCGTTTATGGCAATGCCATCGCACTTTCGCCTTGGCGTGCCTTGACTAATACCAGCGGAACAGTTCGCATAGTAGGGGCTGATAATAGTTTGATTTCACAACTAAATTATTCCGATTCTTGGTATCAAGATGCGACAAAAGAAAATGGCGGCTGGTCTTTGGAAATGATAGACCTCACGCCTCCTTGTTATACACGCGAAAATTGGCGTGCCTCTCTCGACCCTTTGGGTGGAACGCCTGCCACACAAAATTCCGTTTTTGGCGACAACCCCGATAATATTGCGCCCCAACTATCGGAATTGGTTATTATCCCAAATGATACCCTGCTTCTTACCTTTTCTGAAAGCATAGATAGTTTGCTTTTGGTCAATACGGCTTTTTATAGTCTAAATAATGGACTTTCTGTAAGTCAAATTTTTTATCTTTCGCCTACACAGGTGCGCCTCAAACTCAATGCGACTCTTAACTCCGACTTAGTTTATACACTGACTATCAATAACTTAGCCGACTGTGCAGGCAACGCGCAGCCGATTGTACGCGAATTTGGGATAGGTGCAACTCCGCAGTTATACGATATTATTATCACTGAAATTATGGCGGACGAAGACCCCCAAGTAGAGCTTCCGAGAGCAGAATATTTGGAAATTTTGAACAAAAGTTCAAATCCTATCAATTTAGCTACAATTCGCCTCTTTGATGCTACCTCATCTGTTATTTTACCAAACTATCTTATCTTACCAAATCAATACCTAACCCTAACAGCCACAAGCCGCGTAGATAGCTTTTTGGTACAAAACATCAATGCAATAGGCGTATCTAACTTTCCTTCTCTTAATAATTCGGGTGAGTTATTGCGCCTTATGCGAACTAATGATAGTGCTTTGGTTTTTAAAGTGGATTACAAGTCTTCGTGGTATCAAGATGCGACAAAGGCAAATGGCGGTTGGTCGTTAGAGATGATTGATATAAATAACCTTTGTGGCGAAGCCCAAAATTGGCGTGCCTCGATTGACGCGCGAGGTGGCACGCCTTCGCAAGTCAATTCCGTAGCGGCTTCTAATCCCGACACAGAAGCTCCGCTTTTGGTTGAATTTTCCTTTGAAACAGAGGTAAGATTACGCCTTGTTTTCAACGAAAATGTGGATAGCTTGGCTTTCATGACACTTTCAAATTATAGCTTTAATCCAAATTTGAATATTAGCGGATTAGAATATCAAAATCCGAAAGAAATTGTATTGCTATTGGGCGCAGCACCGAATAGCAGTACAATTTATACCCTGACTATCAATAACTTAGTAGATTGTGCAGGAAATAGTTTGTCCCAAACGCTGCAAGTAGGGCGAGGACGAAGCCCCCAACGCTATGAAATTTTGATAACGGAACTTATGGCAAGGGAAACGCCGCCTGTGGGCTTGCCAGCAGTTAAATACATTGAAATTCACAACGTTACGGACGATTTACTTTCGCTTGATGGCGTTACGATACGCGATAATAGCAGTGTGGGCAGGTTGCCGAATCGAGTTTTGTTGCCAAATAGTTACATTATTCTAACTACTACTACGCGCGTGGATAGCTTTGCAGTGCGTGGCATAGAAGCGGTAGGTGTACCGAGCCTTCCTACGCTTACTTTTTCGGGCAAAACGATTGCGCTTTACAATTCACAAAATGCTCTTATTCAAGAAGTTAGCTATTCAGACACTTGGTATAGAGATGCAAATAAGGCGAATGGCGGTTGGTCTTTGGAAATGATAGACTTGAACAATGTCTGTGAGGGAGCGCAAAATTGGCGTGCTTCACAAGACCCTTTGGGCGGAACGCCTGCACGTGCTAATTCGGTGGCTGCACCCAATCCCGATACAACGCTACCTTTTGCAGAGCGTTTTGTGTTGGTTTCGGATACTGAACTTGATGTAATATTTTCCGAAAAAATAGACAGTTTGAGTTTGGTAAATTCCGCTCACTATCAGATTCAAACAGGTATTAGTATTAACCAATTAGTTTGGATAAATAACAATACGGTGCGCCTACGATTTTCGCCTGCTTTGGCAGAAAACATACTTTATAGGCTTGTGATAAGCGCGGAAATTGCGGATTGTGCAGGTAATAGGGCGGCTTCGGAAAAGGTCTTCGAGTTTGGAAAAGGGGTAGTGCCTGCTGCCTACGAACTTTTGATAACTGAAATTATGGCAGACCCTACGCCTACTGTGGGGCTTCCTGCGCGTGAGTATCTCGAAATTTACAATCCTACGGATAAAATTCTTGCTTTGGGGCAGGTGATGATAGTAGATGGGAGCAATACTACACTACTTCCTGACGAAATTTTGATGCCCAACGAATACTTAACCATTTGTGCCACTTCTTCGGCTGCCGAATTGCGCGATTTTGGGCGCGTTTTAGGGGTGAGCCGTTTTCCTTCTCTGACCATTGCAGGCAAGTTATTAAAACTACAAACTATCTCTGGTGCTTATTTGTATGAAGTTTTTTATTCTGATACTTGGTATGGCGATGTGGCGAAAGAAGAGGGGGGCTGGTCTTTGGAAATGATAGACCCTACTAATTTTTGTGGGGAAGCTCAAAATTGGCGTGCTTCAATAGACCCTTCGGGCGGTACGCCTTCGCGCCAAAATTCGGTCTTTGCGCCTAATCCTGATACAGAAGCTCCTCAAATACAGTCGCTTACGCTTAGTGAAGATAGAAATGCGCTGCTGATTGTGTTCAATGAAAAAGTAGATTCGCTCTCTGCCCTTAATCCTGCCCATTATAGCATAGACAACAACCTAAGCGTTTTGCAGATAGAATGGCTTTCTGCCAAATCGGTACGCCTATTTTTAAGTCCAGCGGCGGCAGCAGAAGTGTTATATACCCTAACTATACAAAATATACGCGATTGTGCCGAAAATACACAAATGCAGAGCCTTGTTTTTGGCGCAGGTGCAAGTCCTTCTTTTGGGGAACTCTTGATTACAGAAATTCTACCTGACCCCTCGCCTGTGGTAAGTTTGCCTGAAAGTGAATACATAGAACTTTACAATCCTACAAATAAAATTATTTCTTTGAATGGTGTTAGTCTTTTTGATGGAAATAATAAAATTGTATTGCCTCCTTTGGTTTTGTTGCCACAGGAATATTTGCTACTTGTACCCAACTCTGTTCGCAATCAGTTCCTATCTTATGGAAAAGTGGCAGGGCTTACTACTTGGCTTTCGCTGACCAATTCGGGCAAACTATTGCGCCTTTCAAATGCAGCCGAAGCGTTAGTATTTGAAGTTACCTATTCTGATGCTTGGTATGGAGATGCGGAAAAAAAGGAAGGCGGTTGGTCTTTGGAAATGATAGACCCCTCGCAGTTCTGCATAGAGCGCGAAAACTGGACGGCTTCGCGTGATGCAAGAGGTGGTACGCCTGCTCAAAGAAATTCGGTGTATGCCCTTTCGGGTGATAGGATTCAGCCCAAACTTTTGCGTGCAGAAGCGATTGATAATCAAAAGATTAGACTCATTTTTGACGAAAAATTAGATAGTCTACAAATTGCTTTTGCACAAATAGAAATCGCGCCTTTGATGCCTATTTCGGCGCAGTATGTAGAAAATGGAAACTGGAAAAATTTAATCATAGAACTATCTGCCCCCCTTCAAACGCGCACACGTTATGAGGTTCGGTTGCAAAATCTTACCGACTGTGCAGGCAATTTGGTGAGCGATTTGGCAAACTCCGCCTTTGTGGTTTTGCCCGAAGCGGCAGAAATTGGCGATTTGCTCATCAATGAAATTCTATTTAATCCGCCCACTTTTGGTGTTGATTTTGTAGAAATTTACAACCATAGCGATAAGTTTATAGATTTGAAGGGCTATAAAATCGCCAACACAAATTTAGATGGAAATGCGACAAATCCGAGTTCGCTCAATACCATTCGCAATCTTAGCAGCGAAACGCTTATTTTAGCTCCGCAGGCTTATATTGCCCTTACTTCGGATTCTTTACAACTTTTAAATCAATACCCGAATGGAAATAGGGCAGGTTTTTGGCAAATGTCCTCGCTTCCGTCTTATTCCGACGAAGAAGGCGAAGTTGTTTTATTAGATTTTCAAGACAAGGAGTTAGATAGATTTCGCTACCATGAAGATTTCCATTTTGATTTAATACGCGACCAAAATGGCGTTTCTTTGGAGCGCATAGATTTTGAAGCTCCCACCAATGACCCCAATAATTGGCACTCTGCGGCTTCTACCGTAGGTTTTGGAACGCCAGCCTACCGCAATTCGCAGGCAAAAGAGCTTGAAAATCAAGGTATTTCACAAGATTGCTTTCGGGTAGAAGGGGAGGTCATTACCCCTGATGCTGATGGGGTGAATGATTTTGCTCAAATTTTTTACGATTGCAATGTGCAGGGTCAGATGGTAAATATTTCGATTTATGATGCCATGGGGCGCAAGGTTCGCGATTTGGTACAAAACCAATTAGCTGCCACCAGCGGTTTTATCACTTGGGACGGCACTGATAATCGAAGCCAAAAAGTGCGCGTTGGTTATTATCTTTTATTGATAGAATTGTACGATTTGAACGGTTCGGTGCAATATCTGAAAAAGAAAATTGCAGTGGCGGCAAAATTTTAGACCCAAAAAATCAGACCCAAATTTTAGACCCAAAAAATCAGACCCAAATTTTAGACCCAAAAAATCAGACCCAAATTTTAGAAAAATAAAATTAAAAAAGCAGAAAAGAAAAGCAAAAAAAAGTCAACTATTCAAAATATTTCCTTAGCAGTGTTTCGGCAGCAAGCATGGGAGGCGTTTTGCCAGCCCTTACCTGTTCCTCCACAATTTCGAGGCTATTTCTGATGCTTTCATTTTGATAAAAGTGGCGTTGTAGTTCCTCATTGATGGTAGCTTTAAACCATTGTAGGTTCTGATTCTGACGGTTGATGTGCCAAAATCCATTGTTTTGTGTAAGGGTCTGATAATTTTGGATATGCTGCCAAATGCTTTCGAGGTTGCTTTTTTCTAATGCCGAACAGGTGAGTGCCTCTGGAATCCAACTGCCTTGATGGGGGGGGAAAAGATGCAGGGCGCGTGCATAATCGGCACGTGCTTGCTCGGCGCGAAGTTGGTTTTCGCCATCGGCTTTGTTGATAACGACCAAATCTGCCATTTCCATAATGCCGCGTTTGATACCTTGCAATTCGTCGCCTGCGCCTGCCAACATAAGCAGCAGGAAAAAATCGGACATCTCTTTTACTGCCGTTTCCGACTGCCCCACGCCTACGGTTTCTATCAAGATGACCTCGAAGCCTGCCGCTTCGCAAAGTAAAAGCGTTTCGCGTGTCTTGTTGCTCACGCCGCCCAAAGAATCGCCTGCCGCCGAAGGGCGAATGTAGGCGTTGGGGTTTTGCGACAAGACCTGCATGCGCGTTTTATCGCCTAAAATGCTGCCGCCCGACCGCTGACTGCTGGGGTCTATTGCCAAAACCGCCACTTTTTTCTGTACCTTTTCTATCAAAAAACTCCCAAAACTTTCTATAAAGGTACTTTTTCCTACCCCCGGTACGCCTGTAATACCGACACGCAACGATTTGCCCGTATGGGGTAGCAGGGCTTGTAATATCTCTTTTGCTAAGAGTCTATCAGAAGTCAAGCGGCTTTCTACCAGCGTAATGGCACGACTTAGAATCGAAATATCAAAGGCTAAAATGCCTTCTATGTATTCTGTGGCGGTGAGGCGTTTTCTCATTGGGTTTAAAATCCTATGCAAAGGATAGGAAAAAGTGGTTTAGGTCTTTATTTTTAAAATTAGTCTTCTTCTATGCGTTTGATGTTTGCCCCCAAAGCGTTCAGACGCGCATCGATGCGTTCATAACCCCTATCAATTTGTTCGGCATTGCGGATAATGCTTTTTCCTTCCGCAGAAAGGGCAGCCATCAGAAGGGCTACGCCTGCCCGAATATCTGGCGAGGTCATTTGAATACCACGCAAGGCATGTCGCCTATCCAAGCCAATGACGGTGGCGCGATGGGGGTCGCATAGGATAATTTGCGCTCCCATGTCGATGAGTTTATCTACAAAGAAAAGGCGGCTTTCAAACATTTTTTGGTGTATCAAAACTGTACCCTTTGCCTGTGTCGCGACTACTAAGGCTATCGAAATCAAGTCGGGGGTGAAATTAGGCCAGGGCGCATCATAAATGGTCATGACCGAGTTATCGATAAAGGTTTCGATTTGATAGTGTGGCTGTGCAGGAACAAAAATGTCATCACCTTGAATTTGGGTCTGAATCCCCAACTTTTTAAAGACATCGACAATCATACCCAAGTGCGGCACACCTGCATTTTTTATCGTGAGTTCGGAAGCCGTAAGAGCTGCCATGCCAATAAAACTGCCTACTTCAATCATATCAGGAAGCATCGTATGGGTAGTGCCGCCCAGATATTCTACGCCCTCAATTTCCAAAAGGTTAGAACCTACGCCGCGAATGTTTGCTCCCATGCGATTGAGCATGCGGCAGAGTTGTTGTAAATAGGGTTCGCAAGCGGCATTGTAGAGTGTCGTTTTCCCTTTTGCCAAAACTGCCGCCATTAGCACATTGGCTGTGCCTGTAACAGAGGGTTCGTCTAAAAGGATATGCGTGCCTGTGAGTTCTTGCGCTTCTATTTGGTAGAATTGCGTGTCGGCGTGATAGGTAAACTTTGCCCCTAATTTTTCTAAGCCGCGAAAGTGTGTATCGAGCCTGCGTCTGCCGATTTTATCGCCGCCGGGTTGGGGTAGGCAGGCTTTTCCGAAACGCCCCAAAAGCGCACCAATAATCATGACCGAACCGCGCAAGGCACTGCCCTGTTTTTTGAAACTACTTTCTGAAAGGTAGTCTAAATTGATGTCTTTGGCTTCGAAGCGGTAACTATTGGGCGCAAGTTTTTCTACCAAGACCCCAAAACTTTGTAACAATTCTATGAGCTTTCGCACATCTAAAATGTCGGGAACGGCATGCACCGTTATCGGTTCGGGCGTGAGCAATACGGCGCACAAGATTTGTAGGGCTTCATTTTTTGCCCCCTGTGGCGTGATGCTGCCACTAAGTTTGGCGTTTCCTGTTACTTCAAAAGTGGTTTTCACAAAAGATAAGAGGTATAAAGTAGGGAAAAGTTGTTTTTATGATTTTGAGTACCATGTTGAGATTTTTAAGCCTCTTTTTAAGCCTTGTCGCCCTTCAAAAAAGGTATCAAAACTTCCAAAAAGGCTTGCGGGGCTTCGGCGTGAATCCAATGTCCTGCCTGCTCGATGGTCTTGATTTGCGCCTGTGGGAAAATTTCCTCGATAAGGGGGTAGTCGCGCTCCTGAATGTATTTGGATTTGCCGCCGCGCATAAAGAGGGTAGGTTGCTGCGCTCCTGTGTTCCTACCTACGCCTTCCGAAATGGCTTCTATGTAGGCAGTCAGGACGGGCAAATTGATGCGCCAAACGAAGCCTTCCTTGTTTCTATCTAAGTTTTTGAGCAAAAATTGGCGGGTATCGGCTTCCTCTACAAAGGCTGTCAAGATGTTTTCTGCCTCTTGGCGCGTTTCTATTTTTTTCAAATCTATCGCCGCCAGACCTTCCAAAATCCTATCGTGATGCACCGCATAGCCGCGCACAGAAATATCGACGACGACTAATTTTTGATAGGCTTGCGGATAAAAGGCGGCAAATTGAATCGCCACTTTGCCCCCCATAGAGTGTCCGACGATATAGGGATTTTCTATTTGATGCGCCTCTATAAAGTCCATCAGGTCGTGCGCCATGTCGTCATAGGTATGAGAGGGTGCGTGTGGTGAGCGTCCGTGATTGCGCAAGTCGAGGATAAAAACGCGAAAACCAGCCTCCGCTATTTTTTTGGCTAAGGTCTGCCAATTATCCAAAGAGCCAAAAAGCCCATGCAGAATCAGAACAGAGGGCGCGTCCTTTTCGCCAAAGACTTTGTAATTGAGGTCGAGTCGAGTCATGTATGAAAATAGAGTTTAAGGCTTATTCTTTTTTTCTTTTCCGAAGCCCCAACACAAGGGTCAGGAGCAGGAGCGAACCCAGCACGCCATGCACGACATAGCCTTCCCACTTAAAGCCTTCGCGCTCGCGAATTTGGCGGTCTGCGTCATGGATTTTGTCGTAAAAAGCACCTAAGTCGCTTGAAGCTATCGCCTTATTTTTGAGGCTCTCGCCTGTGATATTGAGCATCTTATTGGCGCGAAGGGTATCATAGACCTGCTTTTCGGGATTGAAGAAGACCCACTCAAAGTAGTCGCCTAACTGAAAAGTGCCTGCTTCTTGTGGTATGATATAATAATTAAATTCTTTACGCCCTACAATATTATTGCCTACCCTGCGCACCGATTGGGAAATATTGGGGTCATAAAATTCGAAGTAGGCTTGCGGCTTTACCGTTGGCTTGCTTACGGTTGCGATATTGCCTTCGCCTTCTATAATAAACTGATATTCAACACTTTCTCCTGTTTGGGCAGAGGTCTTGGAAATGTTCTCACGCAAGAAATAATTGCCTACCGCCACTTGTTCGCGCAAAGGGTGTGCAGGTAGGGGCTTGACTTTTACCTTTTTGGGCTGACTGGTGTAGGTCTTAAAATCTTCCTGCATCTTGATTCGCCCTCCCCAAGAGGCTTGATTGGCGACCTTGTATTTCATCATCTTGAAGTCTATGCTCGGAATTTCTATCGTTTCGGTATTGATAGGAAAGAAAGACGATTTGAGCAACTTATACTGACGGTAGCCTTTTCCATTGATTTCTACGGGTTCGGGTATGATTTGCGTGATTTGGAAGCTCTCTTCTAAGCAGCTTTTGGGAGTAATTTTTTGCTTGATTTGTTCTATTTGCTCGTTGAGTTCAAAAAATTGTAGGGGCGCGACGCTATTATTTGCCACATAAAAAGCAATGGTCATGACAAAGCCCTCGCCTACATACACTTCTTCTTTGTTGGTGGTGATGGCAAAAAAAGCATCATCTTTGACATCGAGGTACTCTATTTCTTCGGGTTCTTCTAAGCCAAAAAAAGCAGCAAAGGGGTCATAACCCTTGTTGGGAGCTTGCTTGGCAGGAGCTACGACATCAATGGTTGCCCCTGCAAAACGCACCTCCTCACCATTGACCGTTAGGGTAAAGGGTTTGAGAAAATAAGTGCCTACACGTGGCGCACGGTAGAGTTGTGTAAGGGTATTGCGCTGACTCACCTGCCCATTGATGATGTTCATAGAGGTAGAGCTGCTTGTGCCAGCTTTGTCTAAGCCGCCAATTTCAGGGAAATCGCTGCAACTTTTTATCTTTTCCCCATTTACTGTAACATTCAATTCCAAGTTCTCGTTTAAAGCAATGCGCGACTTTGTAACATTTACACTGATTTGCGCTGAAAGCCCTCCTATGCAAGAGAACCCTAAGCAAAGTAGCCAAAATCCTAACCTCCTGCTTTTTCCCAAAATAGAGAAAGGCAACACAAGGAAAAGGCTGCTAACAGTGCGGAAGCAAAAGGCTAAGGTCGTCATTTTCAACGCTATTTTTTTGAAGGCTTGTCTCATTTTTCTTTGTGATTCAATTTTTTTTACCTATATTGCGATTAGGCAAAGATACGAAAAAGTCGGTTCTCTGACATCTGTACCTTTTCCTAATATTTCATAAAAAACCAATACACACACTAAACAAAGATTGCTATGCTCGAGTACCAAATGATGATTTTAGAGAAGGTAAGTTTTGATAAACACCTCTTTGAAAAAGAACTACGCAAGAGTCTTAGCTTGCTCAATACCAACGATTTGCTCGAACTGCGCAAATGGGCTTCTGCTCGTTTTGAAAGGCAGTACCCCGAAATTTTGAGGAAGATTTTTATGCACCCGCTTCAGGTTTCCCGTCTGGAGGCGTAACCTGTGCAAAGGTATCAATAAAATCGAGATTGCGCTTCAAACCCGACCACTTCGTCCTTTTGAGGGCAGAACCCACAAACAGACGCTCGAAACTTTCTTCATGCCAAGCCTGCCATTCCTTGCGTGCCTGCACAGAAAGTGCCTGCACCCCTTCCGAAGGCAGAAAATCGGGTTCTTGATGCGGCTTACTGCGACGATTCCATGGACACACATCTTGGCAAATATCACAGCCGAATACCCAATTTTGAAACAATCCCCCCATATCGGCGGGGATTTCTTTTTTTAGCTCGATGGTGAAATAAGAGATACAACGGCTACCATCTACTACATAAGGCTCTACGATTGCCTCTGTTGGGCAGGCATCAATACAAAGGGTACAATTTCCACAATAATCGCGAATCGGACTATCATATTGAAAGGACAAATCGCAAATAATTTCGGCTAAGAAGAAAAAACTACCCTCTTTTTTGGCAATCAGGTTGCTATGCTTGCCCTGCCACCCAATACCTGCTTTTTTTGCCCAAATTTTATCCATGACGGGGGCAGAATCTACGAAGGCACGTCCTACAAAGTCGCCGAAACGCGCTTGTAGTGCCTGCATCAGGCTATTGAGCTTTTTTTTCACTACCTTATGATAATCCTTTCCGTAGGCGTACTTCGAAACGCGATAGGGCGATTGGGCATCAAAAAGTTCTTTTTCGGGGAAATAGTTGTAGGAAAGCGAAATGACCGTTTTTGCCCCTTCCACTAAAAGGCGTGGGTCTAAACGCTTCTCAAAATGATTTTCCATCCACTGCATTTCGCCCTGTTTTTGTTGGGCAAGCCACTTTTCTAAGCGTGGAGCTTCTTCTTCCAAAAAATCGGCTTGGGCAATGCCACAATGCAGGAAGCCCAATTCGCGTGCCTTTTCTTTGAGCCAATCGCTATCTGCTTGAAGTTTAATGGGGTTTGCCATTTAAAACATAAATTGAAGTAATAAATTAAAACACAAATGGAAGGCAGCTATTTCCAATTATTATTTTGCTTGCAGACTTCTTCGAGCGAGCCTTTGTAGGCTGTTAGCACCTCTTTGGGGTCTTTTGCCTCTATGAAATCTACCAAAATTTCGTCTGCTGCCTTATTGATGTATTTCCAACCTTGCTTGCAGATTTTTTGTAGCACCTTGTTCACGCCTTTTTTCTGACGAATTGTAAAAAGTAAGGTAAAATAAACTTCTTCTACCTCTATGTAAAGTCGAACCTGCTGCCCATAAGTGCCGTCAGGCAAGACGCTGGCTTGCAGGTAGGTAAAGCGGTTTGGTAGATGCTGCAACTCCATAAAATAGGCAAGACGCTGCTCCTGCGTGGCGAGGGCTTTGAGCGTGGCTTGGGTTTCGGTCAGATGGGCAAGTTTTGACATGGCTTGTGTCGTAATTTTTGGTTAAGATAAGATTAAAAACAAAGCGAATGAAATGTATTTAAAGTGCATTTCAGAAATTTGTCTAAAAATATTTCCTATTAAATACTTCCGAACCAATAAGGGCGCGTTTGGCATCATCTAAATTGCTAAAAATGCGCGTGTTGTGGCTCTTGTTTTTAGGCAAAGCATATTCTTTGAAACGCCTGCTTTTCTTGTTTTTGTTTAAATTTTTCACCACTTTTTTCAATACCTTTTCCTGACTGCCATCTTTATTGAGATTTTTAGGGATAGACTTGCTATTGTATTGATGTGGGTCGTTCATCTTTTCAATCGCAAACTGTTTGCGCAAAGGCAATTCTTTTCTATCTTCTACAATGGGTTTGGGGCGTTCAAAGGGTTTGAGCCATTCTCGTAATTTCACTTCGAGCTTCACAGGCTCTACTTCTTCCTCTTCGGGTAGGAGGTCGAAATCCTCTTGGGGGGCGAAATTGCGCATAGGGGCAGCCCTTTCCGTCGGTTGAGTGCGCTCGATGGCAGGACGCGGCAGGGCAATATTGCGCTCTGGCTTTTCTTCTAAGGCTTTGAATCTGCGATAAATTTGGATAATAAAGACAACGAAAATAACCAAAAAAGTAGTTAGAATCAGAAAAGGCAACATAAAAGAGCGGTTTTGAATCGGAAAATAAAGAAAGGTAGCGGCTGCCAAGCAAAATCAACCTAAAAATAGGCATTTCTGCTAAATCCTACAAACTTTGTGTGCAAAAAATACAGCGCGTCTTTTGATAATTTCCTAAAAAAATAAAAATACGGCTCCAATAGCAGCGGAAAGAGAAGTCAAAATAGGGGTAGGTGCAACATTTTTCGTCTTTTTTGCATCATGACAAGCAAAGCCTTGCCAAACTTCGACAAAGGCATTTGCAGGATAGGATTTTTTGTTTAAATTTGGTTTTCCAACCTATTGCCCCTCCTTATTTTTACCCTTCTACCAATAACACACCGCTGCATGAGGCGTTTTGAAAAGTTTTCTTGGGTGCAATTTTCGCCCTTCAAAACGAAATTTTTATCTAATCTTTTCACTCAAAAAGAGGACAACCGTTTTTTTACAACAACCGTAAAACGCTTGCCCCTTCTTTTTGCCTGCGTCCTTTTCTTTTTGGGGTCTGATTTGCAGGCACAAAAACAGAATCAGGCACAGAAAAGTTTGGATAGCCTGATGCGTATGGCGCGATACGAAAATAGCGAAGGGCAGCTTGTTGGGGCTTTGCGCGGCTATTTACAGGCTTTGCAGATGGCAAATAAAAGTCAAAATAAAGAACTTATTTTTGACCTTTACTATGAAATTGGCTTGGTTTATCAAAAGGGTAGATTGCACGAAAAAGCCATCGAGTATTTTACCAAAGCCCAAGAATATCTCCCCCGAAAAGAAGGCTCACAACAGGAAATTAGCCTAACACTTAATTTGGGGCAATCCCTTTTCCTGCAAAAGGACTATGAACGCGCTATCGCTGCCTACCAGCATGTTTTGGGTTTTCTGCCCGCCCAAGAAAAACCATACGCGCGTATCCAGACCCTGACTCAACTTATCAATTCCTATCAGGCGCAGGGCATTTATGAAAAAACACTGCCCTACAACGAAGAAATTTTAAACATCAATCGAAACTTGGGCGATTCGGTAGCCGTTTCAGTGTCTTTAAATAATTTGGGATATACACACAAATTTTTAGGCAATAATCAAGTCGCTTTGAATTATTTTTTGGAATGTGCCAAATTAGAAAGAAAACTTAAAAAAGGCGACGACCTGATTACGCTTACTAATATTGCAATTATCTACCAAAACCTGAACAATCAGGAAATGGCACTTAAATATGCCTCTGATGCCATGCGCATTGCAGAAAAAGGCAATCAGCAAATCGAATTGGCGCGTATCTACGACCTTTTGGCGGCGATTTATTTTCAGGTGGGCGATTTTTACAATGCCCGTCTTTACAACGAAATGGCGCAAAGTTTGGCTAAGGCACGCAAGCAAGACCTTATTTTGCAGAATACCTACCTGACGGCTTCGGAAATAGAGCAGGAAGCCGATAATTACGAAAAAGCCTTAGATTATTACAAATCTTATCTGACCCTGCGCGATTCGCTTCTTTTGCAGGAGCGTTTGAAGCAACAAGAACTTTTGCAGCAGCAATTTTTGATAGAGCGCACCGAAAAAGAGATGAGTTTGCTTTTAGTAGACCAAGAATTGAAAGATGCCGCTTTGCGCGAACAAGCACTGACCTTAGAGGCTCGCAATCAGGAATTGGCGCGTTTGCAGAGTGAGCAGAACCTACAAAAGGCTACCCTTGCCCAAGAGCGGCTTGAACAAGAACGCAACAAACAGGCACTTTTGATAGCCAATCAGCAGTTGCAGGCAGAAAAATCGGCGCGAGAGCTTGCCGACCTACAAAAGCAGAAAGAATTACAAGCCTTAGAATTAGCCAAAAGTAATTTAGAAAAACAGGCTAAAGATAAGGAAATTCAGATGATAGAATCGCAGAAAAAATTGGCAGAAGAAAATAGCCTACTTCAAACCGAAAAACTCAAAGAGCAGGAGGAGCGAAATTTTGTCGTGCGCGTCTTGCTTGCTTTGGCTCTTTTAGTGGTGATTTTGGTGGTATTGGGGCTTTTTTGGGTGCAAAGGAAAAACAAAGAGTTAGCCTATCAGAAGGAGCAAATTTTGTATAAAAACGTAGAATTGGAGCAGCAAACCGAAGAAATCCAAAGTCAGCGCGACTCTATTTCTAAAAAGAATGAAGAACTCAATGAACTTTATACCAAAGTAACTGATAGTATTAACTATGCAGAGCGGATTCAACGCTCAATTTTACTTCCCGAAAGCCAAATTATACAGCACTTCCATTCGGCTTTTATCTTTTTTCTGCCGCGCGATGTCGTTTCGGGCGATTTTTATTGGTTTGCCGAAGTACAAAAACAAAATATCAACTACAAAATCATTGCGGCGGTAGATTGCACAGGACATGGCGTACCCGGTGCGTTTATGTCTTTGATTGGCAATGATTTGCTCAATGAAATTGTCAATGTCCGCAAAATTACCGAAGCTGGCGAAATTCTGAACCGTTTAGATGCAGGTGTTAAATCTACGCTCAAACAGGAATACACTGCCAACCGCGATGGCATGGACTTAGCCCTTTGTGTGATAGAAAAAATAGTAGAAGAGGCTACCGAAACCGATTCAAAAACAAAAGAAAAATCCAAACCTATATTGCATTATGCAGGAGCAAAAAATCCGCTTTTTTATGTAAAAGAGGGCGCGTTGCACCAAATTAAGGCAGATAAAATGCCTATCGGTGGCGAAACGCAAATTTATGGCGACACCAATTTTACGACACATAGCTTAGAAATAGAAGGGGACGAAATTTTTTATATCTTTTCAGACGGTTATCAAGACCAATTCGGCGGGCAGGCAGGCAAAAAATTTATGGTCAAAAACTTTAAAGAGTTGCTCCTCGAAGTTTCCACTAAGCCTTTCTCTGCTCAAAAAGAGGAATTGGGCAAGCGTCTAAAAGAGTGGCAAGGAAAGAAACACGAACAAGTAGATGATATATTGGTTATCGGTTTTCGGGTAGGATAGTTTTGTTCTGATTTTTATAGGGCTTTGTTGGGGCTGTAGCGTTAAAAGTGCCACAATTAAATTCGTCGTGGGTTTTTCTCGGCTAACTGTCTAAATTCAATCCTATTTTTTACAAACTAATTATACATACTATTGCAAATTTATCCAGTTTGATATAATGTAAAACGAATCTATGTTAGATAAATTATTTATAAAATTTGAATCACATAAGCTATAATCATCTATACTAAAAAGACTGATACCTAAAAATGAGGTTCGTGTTGGTTTATTAGAGTCCAAAATTTTCAATTCATTCAAATTCGCATAATAGTATCTAAATCTAACTTTTTTAGATTTATTAGTTACCTTTAAATGTTTTTTATGAAAAAATAAGTTGTGTATTTTGCAAAATTTATTGTCTTTTTTAAATACTACAAATTGACAATTAGAAAATTCATAATTTGTTGGATATTTTGGTATTTTATTTGTAAAATTTTTACAAATATTATTATATATATATTTAAAGTTATTATTTTCGTCTTCTATAATTATGATTGGATAAAGTATATTTTTTAATATGATACTATCTAAATTTATATTGTCTTCAAACGTGTATTTAATATAATCTTCTGGATAAGCAAAGTAGTCTATATTCTCACTGTTTACTAAAGAGCTAGAGTAATGAGCAGATAAAGTTCGCAAGTCAAAAAAAATAGTATCCTCTATATCAGAGCTTAGATTACTTTTTATATGAAATATGTTTCTTTTATTATTGATTAAATTTAGTTCCCATTTTATATTATTTTGAGAGTATGCCGCATAGGTTGGCAGTAAAATAAAAATAAGCATGTATAATATATTTTTTTTCATTTTTTTGTGTTAAATAGTATATTGTTTTGTAATATTTTACTAAGGTTGCTTCGAGTGCATTTTTCTCAAGCGTTTCTAAGTTATCTAAACTATCGTAGAAACGCAAATGTAGGCTGCCTTTTAGTGTGATTTTATCTGAAATAGAGTCATTTTTGGGCGCATTTTTGCCTTTGGGGACTTTTATTGCTTCGGAAAAAGGTTATAGATACAAAAAAAACAAGCCTCCTCGATACGAGAAGGCTTGTTTGGTATTGGTTTATTGCTCCTTTTTCCAAAATATGTTGTATCTGATTTGAAACAAATCGACAAACATACTCACTACACAGCTTGCGAGAGGTTGCGCCTTTGGTGGTGCGCAGAACGCTAAAAGTGGGACTCTTGTCCGCTCTCTATGATACAAAGCTATTGAAAAAAGGAATCGGCATTTTTTGTTTTTTATGAAAAAGGCATTTGAGTTTGTGAAACCGCCTTTTGGCACAACGAAAGTTTTGAAAAAGCACAGAAATAGGCTTTATTGTATCACGCCCAACTCTTTTCCTACTTTTGTAAAGGCGGCGACGGCTTTTTCCAGATGGTGCTGCTCGTGTCCTGCCGAAATTTGTACCCTGATTCGCGCTCTGCCTTTGGGTACGACAGGATAGAAGAAACCGATAACATAGATGCCCTCTTCGAGGAGGCGGTCGGCAAACTGTTGTGCTAAGGGTGCTTCATAGAGCATAACAGGCACAATGGGGTGTTCGGCTTTTAGAATATCAAAACCTGCGGCAGTCATTTCTTTTCGAAAATACTTTGTATTTTGTTCTAATTTATCGCGCAAATCTGTACTTTCTTCTAAAAGGTCTAATACGGCAATAGAAGCACCAACGATAGCAGGGGCAAGGGTATTAGAGAAAAGATAAGGGCGTGAGCGTTGGCGCAAAATTTCTACAACTTCTTTTTTAGCAGCCGTAAAGCCACCCGAAGCCCCACCTAATGCCTTTCCGAAAGTGCCTGTAATGATGTCAATTTTGCCCATTACGTTGTGGTGTTGGTGCGTTCCTCTGCCTGTTTTTCCCATAAAACCAGAGGCATGACATTCGTCCATCATCACTAAGGCGTTGTATTTTTCGGCTAAGGCGGTAATTTTGTCTAATTGTGCAATCGTGCCGTCCATAGAAAATACGCCGTCAGTAACGATAACACGCTGTTTGGCACTTTGTGCGGCTTGGAGTTGGGCTTCCAAATCTGCCATATCGTTGTGTTTGTATCGGAAACGCTTGGCTTTACAAAGTCTGATGCCATCGATGATAGAGGCGTGGTTGAGTTCGTCGGAGATGATAGCGTCGTCTTCGCCAAAGAGAGGCTCAAAGAGTCCGCCGTTGGCATCGAAGGCGGCGGCGTAGAGAATGGCATCTTCCATACCCAAAAAGCGGGCGATACGGCTTTCGAGTTCTTTGTGAATATCCTGTGTGCCGCAGATAAAGCGCACGGAGGAAAGTCCGAATCCGTGTGTATCGAGGGCGCGGTGGGCGGCTTCGATGACTTTGGGGTGTGAGGAAAGCCCCAAATAGTTGTTTGCACAAAAATTGATAACTTCTTTGCCGTCGGTGGTCTTGATGTCGGCGGCTTGTGGGGTTGTGATGATGCGTTCTTTTTTGTAGAGTCCTGCTTGTTTGAGGTCTTCTATTTCTTGGGTTAGGAAAGGCTGTAAGGTATCCATAGGAAAGGTTTGGGCAAAGTGAGCAAATGATTTCTCTGGCTCAAAAATATTGAAAAAAAGCGATTTTGCCAAATGCCTCTTTTTTTTGCGCCCTTTGCGGCTAAAAAAGAAAAGCCTTTGTGCGGACAAAGACTTTTGATTTTGAATAGGCTTTTTTAAAAAGCCTCATATTTTCTAAACCTTTTGTGGCGGAAGATGCGTTGCGTCTTGATGCTGCCATCGGGTTGTACTTCATCTATCGACTGCCTTTCGGTGGTGGCATAAAGGGGGATTCTGCCATTTTTGAGGCAGTAGCTCACCAGCAGGGTTGTCATGCCGAAATCGCCTTGGATAAGTAGGTAGTCGCCTACTTGGGTGTGGTTTCGGATATGCGCCAAAAGCGGCTCGGCATAGGCTTGCAAACTTTCCAAATCGGGCGGGACATTGCTAAAAAGCACCTGCAAGTCGGCAGGCAGCGTTTCTATCTGCCCCACGCCCAAGCTATTTCGTGCGTCCGAAACCTGCTCGACAGTAAGGGCATGGGAAAAAAGGAGGTGGAGGGTCATGGGTTAGTTTTTAAAGCCCACGGTTAAAACCGTAGGCTAAGTTTTACTAAGTTTCTTTGGAGATAAATATAAAATAATCAAACTTTCCTTTTGCGTTCATCCTGCATTTAACCTTGACTTTATCTCCTACTTTTATGTCTGAAGGAGCTTTGTCAATTTTTCTATAATCCATTTTTTTAGGCAGCACAGCTAGTGGTACTCCTCCTGAAAGTTGTTCAACCCTTACAGTTAGTTCAGCTCCTTCTTGGGGTTCAAAGTTGTCTGATGTTGGCTCTTTTGGTCTTTCTTTTTCGATTTTTTCTACTTTTTGATAACCATAGCCAACGGCTGTCTTTGCGCCAATTCCTTTTTCGTTTAAAGCCTTTTCGAGCCAACTGCGAGTAGTGGTCACAAACTCTTTATTCGCTTCTTTTTTGACTCCAAAATACATTCTAAATACAGTTTTTTCAACGGTCAGAAAAGGAATTGGAGTGGGACTATAATAGTCAGCAGGTGGTTTTTTCCCTTCATTATCAGAATAATAAGGTTGATAATGTGGAGTCATGATGTCTAATTTGAGTTTCGGAGCGGTTAGAGGAAAAGCATCAAAGAAAATGATATTTCCTTCAAATTCACTACTTTCCCCTTTATGTTTCAAAATAGATTTGAAAGTCTTATCGCCAACTTTTAAGTCTTTGGGGCAGCCAAATGTCCTACAAAAAACCTCGTCTTCTTGAATGGCATAACCCTCCATTTCCTGTTTTTTATCATAGTAGTTATCCAAAAGATACCAACTTCTCACTACTCCTTTGATGGAAGTAGCGGGAATGTAAGGAATACCGTAGATATGATGCAGGGTGATACTCGTTTCATAGACTGAAGCACCTCCCAAACCAACGACAAAACGCCAATCGGGTTCAAAGTCTATAAAACCATATTTTTCACCGCAAAGGGATTTAACGGCACTTACTTGTTTCTTTTCGAGAGCAGCGAAATCAACACCTTGGAATGGGAAATTATCCAATTCCTTTTTGATTATTACACCGTTATTATCTTTTGTAAAAAATCTGTCACTGAGTTTTTTCAAATTCGCACCTTGCTGAATTGTCCAATTCTTGTGATTATCTCTATGTGGCTTATTCAAAGCCAAAGCGAAATTGATTGCCATGTTTTTATGGGGTTAGGATTGTTCAGTAGCTTTTTCATCATCGACAAATCGGCGTAACCAAGTGAAAAGGGCAAGGGTTTCCATAGTAATGAGCCTTATTTTCTCATCTTCAAGATTTATCAAAACGGGTAAAAAATTTCCTTTGCTTATCCCGTTCAGAGCAGGTAATTTCATTGTATTTTCCGATGAATTACAATGCCACTTCCAAATGGTTTCAAAGACTCCTTTGTCTTTTTCCGCTAAAAAAGCCATTGCATAGACAAAACCATTGGTTTGAACGTAAGCGGGCAACTTTTTCACCATTGCATCATAGTTTGAACTTAATTTGCTTGTTCTATGGTCAAAAGCAAACTTTGCCCTTTGTTGTTCAATGTTGAGTCTTGGGTTTTCCATAGTGTTTTAAAATTTGGTTTTTACAATTCCTTTACCAAGTGTAGAGTTTCCGCCTATTTGCATGAAAGAGTTGTTGACTTTTGAAGCAAAGTATTTCTGCACTTTTTGCTCTTCGCTTTCTTTTTCATCTTTTACAAAAGAACCTTTCCTTTCATCGTTGGCAGTGAAGATAGAATTGGCAAAGATGAGTGAATACAAGATGCTTTCGGCAGGCAGATACTCTTCCGTAAAAAGTGCGCCTTTGGCTACCGTGCCTTTGGCATTGTCTATCTTGTTTCGGGTGATGACTTCGGTATAGAGTTTTACAAAGTCGGAAAATACATTGTCGGGCAGAATCACAATTCTCTCATCGATATGAATTTCCAAGTGTTCGGATAAAGCGGCGGCTAATGCCTTTGTATTTTCATTTTCTGTGACCTCAAAGGCATATTCCTCTAAAATAACTTGAAGTTCATCTACACCGTTGTTAGTGCAAAGGTGGTTCTTATCAGCTACTGTATTTTCAATTCCTACCAACTTAAGGGCATCATGTAAGGCGTTGATGTTTGTATCTTGCCTTCCACAAATTTTCAAATCATTTTTAAATCTTGTCAAAACCTGCGGACAGGTTACATAAGCAAAAATGCCTTTGAAAGATTTTACAGGAAAGAATAGCAAACGAGCATCTGAAAAAGCTAAAGCACCAGAAAAATCACGGTCTTTGCTGTCCTTAAATTTGCTTTCTACATTGGGTGGAAGACTGTCTTTGTCGAAGCCAAAAGCTAACTGAATATCATACCAGTCGTTATCATTGGTAGCCTTTCCCTCAAAGTGTTCGCGAATAGCTCCCTTTAAAGAAGAGGCTTCGATTTTGGGAAAACCTGTATGGCTTTCACGTTGAATGGGCAAATCTACTAAGCCCAAATCTGAACCAGAGCCTACGTGCATCGGGCTTTGGCAATGTAAGAATAACGGTTTTGCGAGTTTGTACATATATTTATGATTTTGTTTCGTTTCTGTAATTTCCTACGATTAAAATCGTGTTGTCTTTTTTTCCCACGACTGAAGTCGTGGGTTTTGTTGTTCCGTTGTTTGGTTTTCCATCGGTTCGTTTGTGGTTGGATATAGCCCACGAATTTATTCGTGGGGCTGACGTATCCGCAGCCAACCAAACGGTTTTAACCGTTTGTATCTCCCTCAAAAATGAATCCGTGCAGCTCCACAAAACGCTTGTATTCTTCTTGAAAGGTTAGTTTTTGATGGTGCATCTCTTGATTTTTGATGTAGTCTTTCACCTTATCAATAACAGACTCGCTTACTGAAAATGCTCCGTAGCCCACTTGCCAAGCAAATTTTTCAGGAGTCAAGTCTTGTTGATTGATTCGATACGAACTTCCGCCTTTGACTTGTTTCATCACTTCAGCAATGTTTTTGTTTCGGTTTAACAAGAATAGAATGTGTACATGGTCAGGCATACTGTTGATAGCCATTAATGAACAACCTAAGCCCTTCAACTCGTCTATGATGATTTGATGGACTGTTTTTTTGATTTCGGGTACAATCAGGTTTTGCCTATACTTTGTGCCGAAAACCGCATGTACCCATATTTTGACGTAAGAATGTGCCATAACTCTCTGTTTTTGAAACCGTGAAAACGGTTTGGGGTTCGTCTATTCTTCCTATCCCCACGAATAAATTCGTGGGCTTTGTTGTTGCCGTCTGATGTAATCCACGATTTTAATGAAATGAATATAATTTTATTTATCATACTCATTTTCAAGTATTTCTGCAATTTTTTCAGTCTCTCGAAGATTTCTACCAGTAGTTTGAATTTTCATACCAAACCCTTCATCCTCCCAATACAGAAATACCTCTATCTGTCCATTGTTATCTTTTTTACCTATCAAACTTCTTGCATAACTATCCCAAGCGATAGAATTTACACAAGAAATTATATATTTAGATTTTCGTATTTTCTTCCAAAATTTTTCAAGTTTATTATTTCCGTGATGAGTATCAGCTAACTTAAAATCCTTGACCTCGGGTTCTAATTTAGTTTCAATAAGTTCTAACTTTTTGTTTTCTTCATAAGCTTTTTTGTAAATCTTTCCTATCTGGCTTTCACAGATTAAATCATCCTCTATTATAGTAAGGGTTTGTAGTAGTTTGCGGTCTTCAGGTAAAGGGATACTTTCTAAAAAAGATTTATACTCAGAAGATTCGATATTAATAAAACCCTCTTCTTGAATTTTTTTGAAGAACTCCTCAAATTTTTCAAATCTTTCTATTTGCCAATCGTAAGGAAATGGCGGAACTTCTATTAACATCTCTGAGTCCTCAAAATTGTAGAATAATGAAGCCTTTTTGAGTGATGCTATTAGTGTTGTGATAGGAATAATAGCTTTGTAACCACCAGAAATATTGTAGCCTTCCACGTAAGTTTCAATCAGGTATTTTACATAATTGTCAAACCCTCGTCTAATTTTAAATTTATCTTTACTCAAAACATCAAATTCTTCAATTTTTTTGAGTTCTTGAACTGTAATGTTTTTTTGAGCCAATGCTTTTTCCAAAATTTTACCTGCTAAGTAGCTCGTTATGGTATCTGACGTTACTAAGTAGGTACTAACAGTTTCATGTCTTTCTTGCAATTTTTTTAAGGTTTGCAACTCGGCACAAGAAAATCCATTCCACGCCTCAATAGTGGTTTGTACTTCCTCAATATCCTCCTCAAAATCGTCCCAATTTTTAAAAGGTTGGTCTTTGATTCTGTCCCAAGAGGTTTTGTAATGCTCACTTCCCTTGTAGTTCGTAAACATGGAAGTGCCAACTGTGGTAATGACTATAATATGCTTCATTAGTTTGTTTCGTTTAAAAATCCGACAATAGACAAACCGAATCCCTGTTCCGCATATTCATCAGAAAGAGGGGTATCAAGATTGCCGAAAACTTGATGTATATCCAAACTGTAAGAGTTTTCCAAAATTTCAAAATGATAAACTGTACCCGCAGGTACGGCTTTGTACATGGGTTTAGGCTGCTTTTCTTTAACGTCAAAGCCTCCCACAGCTACCGAGCCATTTACAAAACTGCGGAGAAGTTTGAGTTTTACTCCTTTCCACGTGCCAATGTAGGCTTTTTGAGTTTGGTCAAGCACAAAGCAATCAGGCAGCCATCCCCCTTCGCCTCGATGTTCTTTATCTTCTGACTTCTTAAAAATTGCAGGACTTAGGAAATAAAGTTTAAAGAACTTTCCTATTTCAGGCTGTTCTATTTTGATTGCCTTGTCATATTTAGAACACAAGGCTATTTTATTTTCGCCGCCCAGTTTCAAGAAATTAGGTTTAAAGTCTCCTCCCAAAACTTCAAGATTTATATCGACTAAAAAGTAGGTTTTATTGCGACGAATTTCCTTTCCTGCACGCTCTATGGTTTCCAAGTGATTGAGCTTGACCCGATAGAGTTTCCCTTCTTCTGTAGTTCGGGTAGCATTTTGCCTACCTATGCCTACTTTGTATTCGTCTGAAATGTAATTATTCAACTCATAGTAATCTTTGGTAGCTTCAAATTCATCTTTTAAGTATTTGTTTAGAAGTCCTCTCTCTATAAATCCATTAGCTCCCTCTACTTCGCCGTAGGGATTTAGAAACAAAGGGTTAGAACTAAAAACCACTTCATTTTGGATAGGATTGTTTTCGTAGAATGCTCGACTTTCCTTTTGCTCCATTCCTTCTTGCACCAAAAACTCTTTTTCCACCATTTCAGTAGGCATTGTGAAATGTGGTCTTGTACCCTTTAAAAGATATACACCCTTAATTTTCAACTTTTTGGTAGGGTCATTTTCGGTATTTACAAGAGATAGTTTTTCAGGATATTGTGAAAAATAAGTAGTACGGATTGCTCCATAAAAGACCGAAGGCAGAGGTGGGAAAATGCCATTTGCCCAAACTTCATCACCCATTTCAAAGGGTTTTCCATCGCGGAAAAACAGGGTATCTACGGCTTCAATTTGTAGTATCATTAGGCTTCTGTGGTTTCAAGTTGGGAAATAGGATTGATATGACGATGCAAAAAATCTACGACATCTAAGAGCTGGGTAAAATTCCTAATATCAATGTCTTTGGAAACTCTTGTAGCATTTTCGTTTGATACTAACTCAAAAGTTTTTGAAGTCAAATCTGAAAGGCTACCTTTGTATTTATCACTATTTTTTGCCCTAACCATGAGTCTTTGTAGCTCCCACTCCAATATAGGTTTATGAATAGTCGGGATTGTTCCATTTTCACCAATCAACTTCCTAAATTCTACATTCAGGCTCTTGATAAAAGTGCTTGAGAGTTCTTCATTGACTAATTTTTGCACTAATTCGCCAATAATATCAAGGGTAGCGGTTAGATTATTTTCCTCATAAGACCATTTCCAAGTAGATTGACGGATTTCACCCGAACCTTTTAGTACGGAGAGGCAAAAAGCATTTTTAGCAGGTTTTGCATAGTTGTATTTCTTCTTGGCTAATTTTTCCGAAGCTCTTGCCCAACTCAATACCTCGCTCAAAGGGGTTTTGTAGTGAGCTATGGCGACACCTGCCGAAAAGGTTAGTTTGGGGCTTTCATGTCCTTCGGTTTCCATTCCTTTGTTAATAGTGGTATCAAAACCTTCTCGGAGCCACTTCATTGCCTCGAAGAGATAATCCAAATTGATAAAGCCTAAGAAATCATCACCACCCGCATAAACGGTTTTGCCTTTTTGAACCTCACCTTTTTTACCATCAATATAGTCAGTAGCTTTTGCAGCAAAATTTCCTAAGCATTTAGAAAGAGCTTTTTGGTACTCTTTGGGTTTATTTTTTAGTTTATTACCCATACTATCAGCATCAAAAACGAGAATGGCGTAGTATTTTGAGAGTTGAAGGTTTAGTTTTTTAGCGGCTCTTGCTATGTTACCCTGTAACTCTTTGATGGATTCAAGATTTGCTTTCCCTTTTTGACTTGAGATTTCCATCACACGGTCAAACTCTTTTTGAGTTAGGGCATCTTCATAGAAAAATTGTTCATTGATGGCTGCTATCAACTTTATTGAACTCAGTACATCTGCTTCTCTTGTTTCTTTGAGTTGGTTGATGACATTCATCAAAGCAATTTCTGAAACAGAAGGGAATGAACTTTCTTTGATTTTCCAAACCCTTTTCAGAAAAGAAATAGCACAAAGCCCTTCACCTGCTTGTAGGTCTTCAAGGTTTATCTTTTTAGAGTCTTTATACCCCACCACACAGACCTCTTTGGTAAAAAGTTTTTTGTCTTCTTTTTTTACCTCACTTTCTTTTTCCTTATCTGTCAGGCGATAAAACTTGACATTCAATTCACCATTGAGGCTACATTTTCTACCCTTTTCTTCTAATTGCTTAAAAGGGCGATTTGCTTTTACTGCCCCTAAGAGTTGCTCAATGCGTTCGTGCTGAGGTTCATACGGTTCATTGTCTTTATACTCCTTAGCAACCCAAAAGATTTTGAAAAAATCCTCTAATTGGGCTTTGCAGTTTGCATAGAATCCTGTTTTAGACAAACACTGCTCCGCTTGTTCTAAAAAATGAGATTGAATTTTTTCTTTGAGTGTATCTCCAAAGACTTGCATTTTCTCTTCAGTCTCAATAATCGCCAAAAAGCGGTTTGGCTTGGATTGTACCGAACTATCTGGAAAAATCAATTCAAAACCTTCTTTTTTAGTGCTTCCTTCAACTTCTTTGATTGCAAAGTCAATCAAGTCTGAAAGTATCTGACTGCCTGCCCGAAGGTCTTGCGTTTTTCGTGCCTGTTCTATGAAAGACTGCACAGGGGATATGGTGAGTAAGAATAGGTATTTCATATTTGTATTTTGTTTGTGAAGCCCACGATTAAAATCGTGGGTTGTTTAATATCCCACGATTAAAACCGTGGATTAGATTTCGTTTTATATAGCCCACGAATTTATTCGTGGGAGGTTTTCGTGGATTATTTGTGCGAATTAGGTTCAATATTGTTTTTAATAAATTTATTGATAAGTTGATTATCAACATCTTGCCAATTAAAAGTCTGGTTATACGCGTTTGACTGAAAATTAATGTTGGTATTAGGCGGCATAAATTCACCTTGTAAATGTACCAAAGTCCAATAAAATTTATCTTTCAACCTTACTACTGAAATATAAAGAGGCGAAGAGCGGTGATTGAAATCAACTGGGTTATCAAACTCCACATTACTACCTTCATTCCTTACTGAAATGGGTAAGCCAAAGGCTGCTTTTTGATTCAGTGTTTTTTGGGTAAATCTTCTCTGTTTAGGATTTCTTTCTGTATCCGTTCGAAAGTCTTTCATCGATGCACCAATCTCATTCAAAGCCTCTTTCCAATTATTCTTTGAATTTTTAGCGATATAAATTTTATCGAGCTGAATGGTGCTATACTTTTTAGAAACGTTCCCACTTCCTTTTTTCAAAATAGCAGAAACTTGTTTCAAACCTTCGTTAAGAAAACTTCTTGAAGGATTATCAGGCATCATTTTGAGCTTGCCCTCTAAAATATTTTCTTTGTCTTCCACAAGATAAATCTCAAAACTACCTGCTCCACGCCTTGCTCTTGAACCCAAACCCCCGAAATAAGTCAAAAGCCAAAAACTGGCACATGCTTGTAGCAAGTCCTCTTCTTCATAAGCAGTGATGATGACATCAAATTTAGCTTTTGTGAAAGCCTGATTATTTTGAGTCATTTCAGCTGCAATTAGGTAAAAGAAGTATTCTAAACCTCCTTTTCCATCAAAATCTCTTTCTTGAATGGTTGTAGGAAAATCATAATGCACATTGCTTACTCTTACATTAAATTTACTTTTCAAGGCATCGGTTTTTTTGTCATTTGCCACAAAACCGCCTACACCGCCAAAGATATTTTGCTCTTCGTCTTTCAAATCTAAATAGATTTCATTTTGAGCTAACTCCCCATTCATCGCCCTCCACCAAAACCTCAACGCCCCTTTGATAGAGGGCGGACGCAATTCGGGGGTAGTGCCATCTGCTCCTGAAAGGAACATAGGCGTGATGGTTTCGCAGGTAAAAGTGATTGTTTTCATGGGAAAGAAATTAGATTTGAAAGACTACCCTGCAAGTATAAAATTTTTTTTTGATACTTGCAAGTAAATAATCAATATTTTTAGTTTTAAAAAGGCAGTTGAGAATCGTCGGAAGGTTTGAAATTTTCGAAGTCTTCGAGGTCGTGGTCGTAGAGTCCGATACATTCGCAGTATTCGCCCCAAAAACAAAGTTCGGTATTGTAACTACATAGACTTACCTGTGTCCAGCTATCCTTGTCTTGGGGCAGGAGTGCGAAAGAACCCTCTTTCCAGTAGTTGCATAAGGCTTTGTAAATCAGTTCCTTAGGAGGGTCTGTGTCGGGTGTAGAAATCTCAACTTGCCTTTGGTGGAAAAACTCAAATATGACCTCTACAAGCTGTTCTACCTGCGCTTCGGTTAGCTTTTCAGGTGGCGGAAATGCCTCGTGCGGAATACCGAAAAGCTCGACAATCGGGCTATATTTTGTATTTTCCCAAGCCACAATATAATCGAGTCCTTCATATTCTAAGGCGGGGTGGTCGGGGTGCAATGTCTTGTAATCGGGAATGGGCAGCGGTTTGTGAGCCGCTGCTTGCAGGTCTTCTATCAGTTGTGCAAGATATTTTTCCATCATAAAACTAAAAATTAAGTTTCCTTTGTCATATAACCATAGCCAACGGCTGTCTTTGCGCCGATGCCTTTTTGGGTGAGGGCAGCGGAG
Source organism: Hugenholtzia roseola DSM 9546 (assembly GCF_000422585.1). Taxonomy (NCBI): domain Bacteria; kingdom Pseudomonadati; phylum Bacteroidota; class Cytophagia; order Cytophagales; family Bernardetiaceae; genus Hugenholtzia; species Hugenholtzia roseola. Next base: position 27,950 of record NZ_KE383884.1, on the reverse strand, counting down.
AGCCATTCAACAATATTCTTATTGTCGATTTTTAAAGGGGTATTTGCGTCAGTGCCATACAAATCACTTTCACGCTTTGCTCCGACTAAAAACTGAAAGTTCGTCTTTTGAACAGTCAAAAAGTTGATGATTGTCGGATTGCTCCAATCGGCAGGCGGCTTGACACTTCCTTTTTTATATGTTCCATCTTCGTTCTTATCCTGCGAATCATAATAATCCTTGTAATGCACATTCATGATGTCCAAACTGATATTGATTTTATCAATCGGAAAGGCATCAAAAAAGGTAATTTTACCTTCTCGGTCTGCCTTGTAATAGCTTGGATACTTTTTTTTCTTTTTGTTTTTGATAATTTCGTGGTCTTTGGAACAACCAAAAATATCGCAAAACTCTTGGGATTGGATTGCATCTTCTTCTTTATCATCAAACTTTTCTTGAATGATAAAACTCCTTACAATCCCTTTCACGGCACTTGCGGGAATATACGGAATGCCGTAGATGTGGTGCAGCGTGATAGAAGTTTCATAGACCGAAGCACCGCCAATACCCAAAGCCAAACGCCAATCGGGTTTTAGACAAATGGAGGTAGCCACGTTGTTTTCGCCTAAAAGGGTTTTTGCGTTGGAAATGTGGCGAGATTTTAGTTTCTCCAAAAAATCTGTTTCTTTCGCTTCCGTTGCAAAGAACTGAAACCCTTGTGGATTTTTAAGACCTTTCGTTTCAATTAGCTTTTTTCTTGGCTCTAATTTTGCGACACCATCAGAAAAAATGGAGCCAACCAAAGCGCGATGTGGCTTATTGAGCCATAAATTGTAATTGATGTCCAAGCTTTGTACTCGAAAGTTTTTGGCTAACTTTTGATTATCTTCGGATTGATTAAGTTTTCCTTGCTCAAACTTCCTGATAAAATTTTTAACCCTAAAACCTCCTTTATCGCTTGGTTCAATTTCAACCTCAAAATCTTTACCCTTCACAAAATCACTTTCAGAAAAGCCTACTCTTTTGGCTTGTGAGAGGTTAAAAAACAGGTCGCCTTCAGGACTTTCAAGAAAACCTGAAAGACCATTCTTAGTTAAGTTTTTGAATTTTCCTATGATTGGTGTCATGCGTCCTCCTCCTTTTCATCACTTACAAAGCGTTTTAGACATTTAAGCAAGTTGAGTGTTTCTAAGGTAAGCAATCTAACATCGCTGTCCGAAAATTCTTTCTCATCAAGAATTTTACTTAAAAAGTTATCATCTTTTTTTGCCTCTGTTTTTTCAAAACTGAAATTGTTGTGTTCTACAACATGCCATTTACGGATTGTTTCAAAAACATCAGGCTTTTCTTTTTTCAAATACGCCAAAGTATAGAGCAAACCGTTCGTTTGAATTAGTGCAGGTACTTTTTTAACCATTACACCATAAGGTTTATCTTTTTTTGCATTTGTCATTGCAAAAATCAACCTCTTTTGTTCTAAATTTTGTATAGCCATCGTCTTAGAGTTGGTTTTTAAAGAGTTTGACAATTCCTTTACCGAGTGTGCTGCTGCCACCGATTTGCATAACATCTTTGCATTTGTCTTTGAAAAAAGACATGACTTGTTCGTGAGAGGTCATAGGCAAATCTTGATTATCCTTTTTTACTTTCGGAAATAATGCTTTCCTTTTCTTGTCTTTGTCGTCATCTTTTTCAGATTTTTGAAAGACATTACTCGATGCCACAATCGTATAAAGGTAGCTTTCAGCAGGCAGGTATTCTTCGGTGAATAGAGCTGTTCCTTTTACTGTGCCTGTGGCATTATCTATTGCAATACGAGTAATTACTTCGGTAGAAAGACGAGTAAAGTCACGGAAAACTTCGTTGGGTAAAATGACTAAGCGGTTTGTGATGTCGGAATTGGCATCACAGCCCATTAGCGTATTGAGTTCATTGACTAACTTACCAATTTCAGCATTTTGAGATGTTTCAATTTCGAAAGCGTATTCTTCCAAGATTACTTTTTCTTTGTTCTTTTCACCTATTGACAAGAAATTTGCATTGGCAACAGCAATCTTGTCACTTGCCACATCTTTAATATTGGCAGTGATGGCATTACTAAGGTTACAAATGTGGTTCATTTCTCTCTTTAACTTGGTAATCACCTGCTCACAAGTCGCCAAAGCATAAACACCTTTAAAAGACTTGATGGGAAAAAAGAGCAAACGAGCATCGGTAAAAGCCAAAGAGCCTGAAAAATCATTGTCTTCGGGATTTTTGAAAAAGTTTTTTACTTCATTCGGAAAGTTGTCTTTCCCGTCGCCGTCGTAGCCAAAAACTAAATGAACACCGATTTTGTCCTCATCAGTTGTTACATTCTGCTCCAAGTTCTGCCTGAAAGCACCCTTGAGGCTTGAACTTTGGATATTGGGCAAGTCCGTATGTTTTTCACGCTGAATGGGCAAATCAATATGCCCTAAGTCGCTACCGCTCCCTGCGTGTAGGGGCGTTTCGGTGCGAAAGAATAAAGGTTTTGCGGTTTGATACATTGTTTTAAGGTTTTAATTTTTTTATTAAGAGTTAGTCTGTATCTGAGAAAATTTTAGGAAAACTTCTTGTCAAAGACGTTGCTTGATAGCTACTCGATTGTCACTTTTCTTGGTTTTGAATACTTAATTAGGCTTTCAAAATCAACAGTGGCATTTATGTATTTCCTTGCATCTACTTCACTTTCAAAAGTTTTGTAAATAACATATTTGCCGTCATTGGTTGTCAGGTTGTAAATTCTATTGTCATTATCACCATCGTCATAACACCATTTATCGCCCTTCTTTTCATTTTTTGAGCCTTTACGTACCTCTTCTTTTGATAACTTTTCTGCAATAATGCGTTGAATGTCTTTTTGTTTTTGTATTTCATTCCAAACCTCATCAGGTGCATAAAAGATAAAAAACTTACTTTTGTATCTTCCCCAAAGTGCCTCGCCGAGATAATTAAACATAAAATCGCCGTTTTTAGCCACATCAAAACAGCCGCCTAAATCTTGGATAAGTTGACGATGGTCTGCACTATTCAACATATCATTTTCTAACTTTGATAAAACTTCCCAATGCTTTTCAAATAGGTCTTCATTGAATTGAATGGGAATTTGCGGAATGGTAATCAGTACGCCTGTATTTTCAAAAATGTATTTGATAGGCGATTGATTGATTTGCCCTAAAATTGTGAGGTAAGGAATTATTCCTTTGTAGCCTCCCGTTACGTTGATAATCACATCATCAAATTGCCCACCCAAAATTGAATTTTGTGCAATTTGATAAAACCTTGTGTTTAGATTTACCAACCCTTTTTTAAAACGTTCACCATCTTCTACTTGTAATTCTTTGATAACATCTTGATTTGGATTGAATGTTACAGAAACATGGCGATTATCGTTTTCGTCGAACCAAGTACAAATTAGCTCCGCAGCTAAACGCGACAAAACCGTGTCCGTTGCCAAAAGATGCACCTCAACTTCTTCGCCTGCCTCTTTCTGAATTGCCAATATACTCTCAATCTCCGCCGAAGCATACTCATTCAAAGCATCAGACTCAAAAGTCCACTGCTTGTTTTTTTTAGTAATGCCTTTAAACCATTTGTTTTTAATAACTCGGATTATTTTTTCTTCTTCTGTTCCCTCCTCATCATACTCGCTTGCATCACTGCGTTTATCTCGAAGAGTTTCGTATTCGGTAAAAATAGTTTCATAGTTTCCATACTTATCTTCAACTTCTTTTTTGTTGTAGTTTTCAAAAAGCGATGTTCCAACGGTTGTGATGATGGTTTTCATGGTACTTATCTGTTTAAGAGTAAATTAAATTTTTGCAATATAAGCGATGCCAAAACCTTCTTTTTGGCTTTGTTCGGTTTCCGAAATACCCGTTTCTTGCAACTGTTTTACTAAGTCTTGAAAATTTCCTTTTTTCAAACGGAAATAATACACACTGCCCGCAGGCACTGCTTTTTGCATCGGCTTCGGTTCGCGCTTTTGCATATCAAAGCCGCCAACATTCAAATACTTTCCTACTGCGCAAGTCGTAAGTTCTACTTGTAAATTGGCGTTTTCAAATACTTTAGTTGGATAATAACCGTTGGTAAAAATAGCAGGGGTTGCCAAATATATTTTGAAATTTTCACCTAACTCTTTTGGAGTGTTTAAGACATGTATTTCAGTCTTTTCATAAACAGCTAACTTGTTTTCAGCTCCTAAACGTAGCAATCCTTTTGGTGCAAAATCATCTAAGCCTGTAAATTCAATACAAATTTTTACATCATTGGGACGTAACATATTCATTCGGTACAATTTCCCCTCGTCAGCAGTTCTCGTCGTATTTTGTCTTGCAATCCCAATTTTGGCTTCGGTCTTATACGCATCTGAAATTTTGGTAGCTTCAATTGAACCATTAATCTTTCCCTTTAAGTAGTTGTTAATAGCGGTATCAGTCAAAATTCCGTCTTCGATATTCTCAACCTCAACCTCTTTGTTGTAACTGAGTATTTTTTCGGTTTGAAGTGAAAGATGATTAAGATGACAATAGGGGCGGGCTACTTGCGTAGTTAGCCTTACATCATAGCTTTTATATTCTTTCTCATTGATTTTTGCAAGAGTATCAAAATCCTTTTCCATTACTAAATCTAACGGAATCGGATAAGATAAATAAGTTACATGTTTTCTGCTGTTTCTTGCAAGAGTTGTAACCTTATAAGCAATCTGCTTAATCCTCAAATTTTCAGTTTCTTTGATGATGTCATCAATGGCAATGTTTTTCTGCGCCATATAAGCGGTGCGAATAGCACCATATAAAACACTCGGCAAGGGCGGAAACATACTGTTTGCCCAAGCGTCATCGCCCATACTGAATGGTTTTCCGTCTCGGAAAAATAGCGTGTCTAAGGCTTCAATTTCTATGGTCATTGTGCAATGGCAGTTTTAGGTTGTGAATTATTTAGAGTTTCCTTTTGGTTTTTATTCAAATGCCTGCTAATAAACTCGCAAATGTGCAGGGCATTTAAAAAGTTTTGAACATTCAAATCAAAAGGAAGATGATTGGCGTAAAGCGTATTTAACTTGTCGCAGAAATCTTCCACATCGAGAGGCGCACCTTTGGTCTTGGCTCTTTTGGCAAAACGCTCTAATTCAAGTTTAAAAATAGCATTTAAGCTATCCTTTTGCTGTTCCGTAATCTGATTTTGCTTAACTTTATCAAACCACCAAGCCCCTTCTTTATTTAAAAGTTTGGCAAAGCTTTCAGATAAGTTTATTATAAATTTGTCTGAAATATCTTTGTTTTTAAGATGCTGAGTAGTCATTTGAAGTACTTCTGTACTCCAATACTCCCCCTCCTGCCAACGAAAGGTAGTATCGTGGATTTCTCCTGAATGTTTGAGTACGGCAATCGAAAAAGCGTCTTTTTTTATCTTTTCATCAGATTTATTTTCGACCTTTTTAGCCTTTTTTTCCATCGCACGTGCATAGTTCAAAGTTTCGGAAAGAGGCGTTTTGTAATGGGCGACAGCCACACCTGCGGAAAAGGTGAGTTTCAAATCGGTATAACCTAACTTATCAAGCTCGGAATTTACTTCTTTATCAAACATTTCCCTAAGTGCCTGCATTGCATCAAACAAGTGGTTGAGGTTCAAAAAGCCTAAAAAATCGTCTCCACCTGCGTAAATGGTTTTGCCTCTTTGTACTTTGGGGTATTGGGCATAATCGGTATCACCGTTGATAAAATCGGTTGCTTTTTTGCCGTAATCGCCCAAAAGTTTTGACAACTTTTGATGTTCTGCCTTGCTTTTGCATTTTTCTAATTTACTTCCCATGCCGTCGGCATCGAAGACGAGGATAGCGTAATATTTTGAAAGAGCGAGCTTATCATCTTTGACACTTTTTTTCATTCTGTCAAAGTTGTCTTTCAAATTTTTGTAGCCTAGTTCTGTTTGCAATTTTTTGTAGCCTTGCTTTTGTAAATACTTCTGAGTCAAGTTTTCTTCATAGTAAATCTGCTCATCTGCATAGCCTCTGTTTAGGCTTCTAATCAGGTCAATATAAGTTTGTGCAATCTGGTTTTTGTTTAAAGTGTCTAATAAGGCTACTTTTGCAGTTGAAGGAAAGTTTTTAGCATTTTCATCTTCAAATTCGAAGTGCCTTTTCAAAAGTGAAACTGCACAAAGTCCTTCCCCTTCTTGTAAGAGTTTCAAGGGCATTGTATCATCGTCATTTTCTAAAACTATGAAAACCTTTTTCTCCTCATCAACAAAGAGCTTATTTTTTATGATGTAAGTGTTGATTTCATCTTGTAGAGGTTCATATCCGACATCATTTTTTAGCTTTTGCAATTGAGCAGTGGCATTACGTCTATCAGAATCAGACAAACGATAAAACTTCACATTATACTCACCATTCAAAGCGCATTTACGCCCTTTTTCTTCTAATTGTGAGAAGTAGCGAATGTTTTTTGTGGCACCAAGTAGTTTTTCGGCTTGCTTGATTTCATTCGCATAGTTTACCACCTCGCCTTGGGCATCAAGCGTTACTTCGTGTGCCACCCAATACACTTTCAAAAAGTCGTTGAGTTGGTCAATGCTATCGGGCTGCAATTCCAAAACTTTTTTGCCTAAGGTTTTTACAAAATACTCTTCCGTTTTTTCCTTGACTTTGTTGCCTACGCTTTGAATATCTTTATCTGTTGATACAACAGCAGTGAAGCGGTTGGGTTTAGCATCAGAGTTTATATCTGTGGGAAAAACGAATTCGGTTTTAGGGCATTCTGTTAGTAGGGCTTTCATTGCCTGCGTAATCAACACAGACAAAATCCGACTCCCCGCATACAAATCTTGAGTCTTCCTTGCTTGTGCTATGAAAGACTGGACGGGTCCGATGGTGAAAAGGAAAAGATGTGTCATTATGGGTATTAAATTTGATTTGACAATGGTTTTATTTCTTCTAAAAACTTAGATATTAAAATCCTATTTTCTCTTTCCCACTCTTTTTCAAATTTTACTTTTTTACTCGAAAAAGTAATAAAATCGTCTTTGGGCATAAAATCACCTTCCAAAACAAAAATTGTCCAATGAAACTTATTGTTTATATTTTTCATTACTGAAATATAAACCGGAGAAGCTCTTCGTTCATTGTTTTTAAAGTTTACGCTGTTATCCTGAAAGACACTGATTGGCAAACCAAACGCCGCCTTTTGGTCAAGTGTATCCATAGTAAAAGTCCTTTTACTTTTTTCTTTGTGTGTCTGCCCTTTCCGAAGTTTTCGCATAACTGAGCCAATATTATCAAGACATAACTGCCATGAGTCGAAGCCTTGTTTACTTACATATAGCGATTGAGGAAACGTACTGTAGCTTTTTGTAATTGGTCTCTTGTGAACATTCGGATACCTGTTTCTAATTGATGACAAATTTGACTTTAAGTAACTTTGCAAATCTTGATTAGTAACTTGGATAAAATTCAAGAAATTAGCGAGAACGTTTCTTTTATCATCAACATTAACAATACCAAAAGCACCTGCGCCACGTCTTGCTCGTGTACCTATGCTTCCCAAATTAGCAAAAATCCAAAAAGCTGCGCAAAAGTCTTTTAAGTAATTTTCATCTTTGCAGGAAAACGTAATCTTAAACCTTGTGCCTTTATTGAAACCTTCGCGCTCTGATTGCTGATGAAAGAGAATATAGAGAAGATATTTTACGCCATCAAAAGGGTTACTAAGACCATAACCTAAAATGTTCGAACCTTTTACAACAGTTTCTCGCTCAGTACTTACCCTAATCAAAACCTTACTTCTCCCTTCCGTTCCCCCAAAAATCTCATCTTCTTTGGCTTTAAGTTCTTCTAACGAACGATGCCCATTCATCGCCCTCCACCAAAACCTCAACGCCCCTTTGATAGAGGGCGGACGCAATTCGGGGGTAGTGCCATCTGCTCCTGAAAGGAACATAGGCGTGATGGTTTCGCAGGTAAAAGTGATTGTTTTCATGGGAAAGAAATTGGATTTGAAAGACTACCCTGCAAGTATAAAAATTTTTTTTGATACTTGCAAGGGTAGTTACATTTTCTTGATTTTATTTTTGAAATAGGAATTGATGGTTTTTGTCGTTTTTTAGTCCAATACGCGCTTAATGGTGCCATAGCCTACACTTACCTTGCCTCCCAAACCGATATAATTGGGCATAAAAACGTTGGTTTCGAAGGCGGCTTGGAAGTCCATGAGCTTGTTTTGCTTGTACTTGGTGTGGTGGGGCATGCGCAGGTCTAAAATACGCGCTTCCACTTTTTCGGCGATAAACCAATTCAAGCCCTTTGCCATAGAAAGGATATTGCCTACTAATTTGCGCTCTAAATATTCGTAGCAAGCCTCCGTAGTGGGAAGCTGGTTAAATTCTTGATAGGAATTTTGGTTTAAAGCTATCCAATTAGAAATGTGGTAGCGAAAAACACGCGCTTCTACGCGCAAATCATAACTTTTGAGGTCTAATTTATGCACCCACATCTGCTCTGCCTGACGCGCCCCGATGCGCAACGCCCAATCAGGCTGCCCAAAAAACTTGTGAATTTCATCTACGCCCTCGTCCAAACAAAGTAGCGTCGCCCTTTCGTACAAACTTTTATACTGCACCAAAGGGTAGCGATAGGCATAGCGCGTATCGTCTAAATGATTGTGGAAAAGGTCGTGCTGCCTGCCCACTTTCGCCACTACTGCCCCACGAAAGGCAGGCACTTCATACGATTTCAGGGGAGCATCAAATTCTACTCGCAAAAGGCGTATCGTTTTCATTAAATTCAAATAGGAAAGTGTGAGAAGAAATTTTGAAATGACCCAATAATAAGAAATTTATAGAAAATTACAAAAAAAGCCTTCTTTCAAAAAAACTTTTTACCCCTTGAAGGGCTTGCGCCTCATCAAGGGTAAAAAGAAAAGAATTGTTGTAGCAAAAAAATATCAAATCACTAATTGATAGCCCAAATATCGTATTTTTAAGGATTGTTTGTAGTCAGAAGGCAATTATTCTGTTCCGCCTTTGGTTTTTGCCTTCGCCGTGATGTATTTGAGCGTCTTGACAACTTGGGCAGTATTTTTTACCTGCGATTTTGTCCAGAAATAGCGGTCTAAATAAGGGCGATTTGCAAATAGAACCTCGAAAATCTCTACTGTCTTATTGCCATCTCTTTCTACTTTTAAATTGATAACAACCTCTTCACTTTTGAATTTGTAGGTAACATAATTCTTTCTTTCCAAATCGCTATCTGTATTGGGTAAGACATACTTATCGAAAAATTCAATGAGTTGTTCTACTTCATTGATGTCGAGATACGCCGTTTCTGTCCAACTTTTAGAGCCGCCTTTATCACCTCCCAAGCCTCCTAATAGGGTTGCGCCCATGCCTTCCAAATCATATTGCGTTACAATTTTTAAGCCTTGCGCATATTCACCCGTTTTTAGGTTTGTAAAGGCAATAGGGTAAAACTCCACATACTCGCCCGTACCCGACTTAAATACGGCTTTTTCAGAGGCATCAATTTCTATTTTCGAGAAATTCGTTTCTTTGATAGCATTGCTCAACTTGGAAGCCTTCTTTGCCTCCTGATTTTGTTGTGCCTTAGATATTGAGGGCACAGCAAAGAATAATAAAATTCCGAGTAAGCATTTTGTAAAAAAAACTTGTGTCATTTTCATAATAAAAAGAATTGTTTGCAAGCCTACTCATTAGCTTTTCGGCAACCGCTATCTTGTCTATGTTTCAAGATGCTACAAAATTAAAGCAAGTATCTTAGCTTTCAAAATAATACAAATGAAAAACTGAATTGCATGCAATCCCATGCAATAGAATCGCGATATGGTAGAAAAAAAATAGACTTAAAAGTCTGATTTTCAAACTTTTAAGTCTAAATATGCTGCCTTGCATTTGCTTGCAAGCCTTTCTCGAAAAAGCTGCTACCCTTCTTCGTGTAGGCTAATTTTAAACTCCACACGCCGATTTGTCCGACGGTCTTCTTCCGTTACTTCGGGCGAAACCAGCGGCTGCGTCGAGCCTAAGCCTAAGGCTTTGATGCGGCTTTCCTCAATCCTACCATAAGAAAGAATGTAGTCGCGAATGGCATCTGCCCGCTCCTGCGAAAGTTTGAGGTTCTCTTCGGCTTTGCCTGCCGCGTCGGTGTGTCCGCGAATTTCCAAGTGGCTATTGGGGTGTTCTACCAAAAAATCGATGACCAAGTGCAAATCGTTTTCCATCGAGGGTAAAATTCGTGCGCTTGCCGTCTGAAATTCTATTGACTTAAATTGTATCGTTTCTATCTGTGTGCCATCACTGCTGGAGGCAGTGGCGCGTTTGGCTTCGATGTCTTTGTGCGTATCGCCATGTAGTTCGAAGATTTCTTCTATTCTAAAAAAGTTTTCTCCACTTACAATTAAAAGATATTTTCTTTCATCAATCAATTCAAACTCGAAAGTGCCATCTTCGCGCAGCTCACGTGGCGCAATCGGCGTTTTCTCCTCCAAATCATACACAATGACCATGCCCTCGAAGACCTCCCCCGTATAAGACTCCGTAACCCTACCTGTAAAGCGCACAATGGCACGCGCCTGTGCTTCCATCGGCAGTTGGAACGAAAAAAGGTCGGAATTTTCATATTTTCGTTTTTCAGATATGATTTTTTCGGAAGCAGGGTCTAAATTTTTCTTGGCAGCCTTTGCATAGAAAAGCAAGCGCGATTCGGAATCGATGGTAAAATACATTTCATGCCCTTCGGTATTGACAAAAGGTCCCAAGTTTTTGGGTTCGCACCATTGATTAGGGGCAATTTTGTAGGCTTTAAAAATATCAAAACCGCCAAAATTATTTAAGTGTCCATTCGAGCTAAAATAAAGTAAATCTTCTTTTTTGTGTATAAAAGGGCTTAATTCGCTAAATTGGGTGTTGATAATTGCCCCCAAATTCACTGCCTCACGCCAACGGTTGCGCTTGTCGCGCAAGGTAAAATAGATGTCTGTGCCACCAAAGCCGCCTTTTCTATCCGAAGCAAAATAAAGCGTATCGCCTGTGATAGAAAAAGAAGGGTGCGATTCCCAAGCATAACTATTGATGCCTTTGCCCATATTGACAGGCTCTGACCAAGCCGTATCCAACTTGTAGGAAATATACAAATCGCAGTTGCCAAAACCATCTGCCGCCTCACAACGCGCAAAAACTATCGTCTTTCCATCAGGACTAACGGTAGGCGAACCTTCGCTATGTGTAGAATTGAGAATGTCTAACCTTTCGGGTTCGCTCCAATAATCTTCTCCTATTTTAGTAGAGCGATACAAATTTTCATCAAATTTCATATTTATTTTCTTTACAATGTCGCTCGTATCTTCCACTAACCTTTTAGAAGTAAAATAAATCACGCTATCATTTTCGCCCATAGAAAGTCCGTAATCTTCAAAAGGCGAATTGATAGCACCCCCAATGGGCGAACCCAAATCTTCGGGCGGGCGCAGCGAATCTACTAATTGCCACCTTTCTATAAAATTGTAATACTTTTCTAAGGGTACATATACAATTTTTTCGCGAAAGGTCAGTGAATCGTAGGCTTTAAAAAGGCGCACTTTGTCGCCTCGATGGTGCTTGATTGCCAAGCGGAAAAGTTCCTTTGAAAGTGTGCTGTCCTTATTGATAAGGGCGGTTTCGGCATAAAGCCAAATGAGTTGGCTCTCTTGCAAAAAGTTTTGGATACCGAAATTGCTCACGTATTGGTGCAGGGCTTTTTGTAGGTTGAGGTTATCATTTTCGCGTTTGAGTTTCGTAATTTGCATATAAAGCGAAGGATTTTGATAATAATCCAAATAGCCTACATTTGGAAATACCAGCGTCGGACACTGCACTGCCGAGGATTTGGCTATCGGTGCAAAAGTTTCGGTAGCTAATTTGTTGCGGTCTTTTTCGCGCTTTTGGGCAAAAAGCGAAGCAGAAAGGAAAAAAGAAAGACACAGCCCCAGCAGGCTTATCCAGCGTGCAAAAGGAATCGTAAAAGCAGCAATGGGCGCGAAGACGAAGGAAAAATAGGCTTTCATAAAGCGTTTAAAAAGGGGTAGGCAAAAGGGAGGAAGTGGCGTTTCGGTAATTTTGTCAGTTTTTTGACAAAAAAACAGAAATAACACAAAGGAAAACTACAAAGGTATCGTAAAATAGTCATAAAAAATACCAAAACTCGACGAAAGGCACTTTTGCTGCGCTAAAAAGCCGCCAACAAAGGACTTTCCCTTTCTTTCAAACAAGTTGGCACAAGGGTTGTTTTGCTTTTGCACTTCTTAGCAAGCAAAGACTACCCAAAGGGATTGCCCAAAGGCGAAAAAAGCATCTATTATAGTAGTCAGACGTAGGTCTTGATAGATGCGTTGCGTACAAATCACGTGCCTTTTTCATTTAGAAACCGACGCTTTCCCCAAAGTCAGACGACTTTCAATCTTGCCCTTTTCTGACCTGCCCTGCACCAGAGAAGAAGAATTGGTACGCCTCCTGCTGACATTTTGTCAGGAAATAGCGGCAATACAACCAAATAAAAGGCAGGGTTTGAATTTTGTGAAAGCGAAAAGGGCTACTTCTACCACTTCTTACTACCCCGTTTGTGAAGGATATGTTTAAAAATATGATATTTTCAGAAGTTATAGAATCGGATTCTATGCCACAAGATTCCGAAGAGGCAAGCCAAGACACTGCGCCTAAGGAAATCCTGATACTTCCTATCCGAAATACGGTACTCTTTCCGCAGGTGATTATGCCAATTACGGTTGGGCGTGAAAAGTCGGCAAATTTGGTGCAACACGCCAATAAAAACAACCTCCATATCGGTATCGTTACCCAAAAAGATGCGCAAGCAGAAGACCCCCACATCGAGCATTTGCAGGGCGTTGGGGTGGCGGCGCGTATTCTCAAAAAAATCACCCTCCCTGATGGCAACCTGACCATTATCGTACAGGGCTTGCACCGTTTTGCCATCGAGGAGCAAGTTGCTTTCGAGCCTTTTTTGAAGGTGCGCTATACAAAACTTGCCGATTTAAGCATCAATTTAGAAAATAAGAAAGACAAGGCTTTGCTTTCTACCATCAAAGACAATGTCAAGAAGATGGTAGAATTGAGTCCTGATATTCCTTCCGAAGCCCAAGATGCGATAGAAAACATCGACCGCCCCGAATTTCTGGTCAATTTTATCTGTACGCACATCAATCTGGATTCGAAAGAAAAACAGCAACTTTTAGAACAGACTACCTTTGCCGAGCGCGGTAAAAAATTGCTCAAATTTTTGAGTCGTGAGCTACAACTTTTAGAACTCAAACACGACATCAGCACCAAAACGCACAACGATTTGGAGCAGCAGCAGCGCGATTATTTTATCCGCCAACAAATCAAGACCCTACAAGACGAACTTTCCGACAATAGCGGACAAGATTCAGAACGCCTTGCCAAGCGAGGGGCAGAAAAAAATTGGGGCAACCCCAAAGTAGAAGCTACTTTTCAGAAGGAACTCGAAAAATTTGCCCGCCAAAACCCACAATCACCCGAATATGGCATTGCCCTCAATTATTTAGAATTGATGCTCGACCTGCCCTGGGCTACTTATTCCGAAGTGGAGTTCGATTTGAAGAAAGCACAAGAAATTTTAGACCAAGACCATTACGGTCTGCAAAAGGTAAAGGAGCGCATTTTAGAATTTTTGGCAGTTTTGAAGCTCAAAGGTTCGCATAGCGGTTCTATTTTGTGTCTGCATGGCGCACCGGGTGTGGGCAAAACTTCTTTGGGCAAGTCCATTGCAAAGGCGTTGGGGCGCGAATATGTCCGCCTTTCTTTGGGGGGTATGAAAGATGAGTCGGAAATTCGAGGGCATCGCCGCACTTATATTGGGGCTATGCCGGGGCGCATTATCCAAAACCTGAAAAAGGCAGGAACATCTAACCCCGTTTTTGTTCTCGATGAAATTGATAAGGTCGGCAATGATTTTAGAGGCGACCCTGCTTCTGCACTCTTGGAGGTTTTAGACCCTGAACAAAATCACGCCTTCAACGACCACTATTTAGAAGTGGATTACGACCTCTCTAAGGTCTTTTTTATCGCCACAGCGAATGATTTAAGCACGCTGCACCCTGCCTTGCGCGATAGAATGGAAATCATAGACCTTAGCGGCTATACCACCGAAGAAAAACTCGAAATCGGAAAAAGACACCTTTTCCCAAAACAGCGCACCGAAAACGGTTTGAAGGCGAAAGACCTTAAAATTACCGACGAGGCACTTCTGACCCTAATAGAAGGCTACACGCGCGAGGCGGGCGTGCGCAATTTCGAGCAAAAGATAGCCGCTTTGTGCAGAAAAATTGCCAAATCGGTAGCCTTAGAAGAAAAATACAGCAAAACCATTAGCCCTGCACAGGTAGAAAAACTCTTGGGCGCACCCATTTTCGAGCGCGAAAATCATCAGCCCTACACCACAGCAGGGATTGCGATGGGGCTTGCCTGGACGCAGGTAGGCGGCGAGGTGCTTTACATCGAAAGCCTTTTGAGTAAGGGGCGTGGCAAACTCACCCTTTCGGGGCGTTTGGGCGAAGTGATGAAAGAATCTGCCATGACTGCGCTCTCTTTTCTAAGGGCGCATGCGGAAAAGTTTGGTATTGAAGCGCAAATTTTCGAGCAATACGACCTACACATCCACATTCCTGCGGGTGCAGTGCCAAAAGATGGTCCTTCGGCGGGCATTACGCTGCTTACGGCTATGGTTTCTGCCTACACAAGGCGAAAGGTCAAGAGTACGATTGCCATGACGGGCGAAATTACTTTGCAGGGAAAGGTGCTGCCTGTGGGGGGTATCAAAGAAAAAATCTTGGCTGCCAAACGTTTGGGCGTGTATGAATTGATTTTGTGTCAGAAAAACAAAAAAGAGGTAGATGAAATCGAGAATTTTTACAAAGAAAAGCTAAACTTTCACTTTGTAGAAAATGCCCATCAGGTCATAGAACTTGCCCTTTCCGACCAAATGGCAGACGATTTGAAGATAGAAGTCCGCAAAAATACGTCGGAAAACAAGAAGCGCAGACCTAAAAGAACTTCGTAGGCTTGCTTTCCTAATTTAGCTCGCCTTCGAATTTTGCTAAGAATTTTCCTAACCCTAAGCCTTTTGAAAAGGCTTAGGGTTTTCGGTTTGGTTTTTTGTTAAACTTTTCAAAAAAACGTACCTTTGCCCTTCTTTTCGCCCTTAGTTTGCAACCGAAAATCTTATCTTTGGGTCAGGTTTGAAGAAGCCTTGTTTTTTTGGCTTATTTTGGACTTATTGTGGGCTTGTTGTCGCTTTGTTGTCGGCGGCTAAATTGGGCGTTGCTTGTGTTCTCACAAATGACTATCTATAAAACCTTGCCGAAGGCTCAATATTTATCGGTTGTAAAACCTCGGCGACGGGCAACGCCCTCGCCGACGGTTTAAAATTTTGCTTTAACTTTTGACTTTATTTCTTGTCTATGATGCGTCTTTTAGCTTGTTTGTGGCTTTCTTTGGGGTTTTGTGTGGGGGTGATGATGGCAGAAAAGGGGCTTCGGGCGCAAGACAACCCAAGTAAGGAGGTCATCGAGCAGGACAGTTTAAAATCAGAACCTAATAAAGACAAAAAGAACGATTTTTTTAAAAATAGAAAAAATGAGCGCGAAAGTAGAAAAGAAGGTTTTGAAAACCGTTCTGCGCTCGATACAGTAGAGTTTGATGCACAGGATAGTTTGAAGATTGTCAAGATTTTTTTAGAATGTCATTACAAAACAAAAGACCGCATTATTTTGCGTGAGTTAGCCATTGCACAGGGCGATAAAATCCATCGTGCCGATTTAGAAGCCATTTTAGAGCGCGAAAAAAATAAAATCTTTAATACCAATCTTTTTATCAATGTGGCTATCCACTGGTGGGAAGTGGCTGAAAATGAGATAGAAATTAGCATCAGCCTAACGGAACAGTGGTATCTTTTTCCCATGCCTTTGATAGAACTTTCGGATAGGAATTTCAACGTTTGGTGGCAGCAGTTCCGTTGGGATTTGAGCAGAATAGACTGGGGATTGCGATTCCGTCAGCGCAATTTTAGAGGGCGCAATGAAGATTTGTTACTACATTTTCAATTAGGTTTTACCCATAAATTTGAATTAGCTTATCAAGTTCCTTACATCAACAAAAAACAGACGGTAGGCTTGCGCTTTCATGTGGGTTATACCGAAAACAATACCGTTGCCTACAATACCATTGCCGATAATTGGGTCTTTGTGGGCAAACCTGCGGGCGAAATTTTGCAACGCCGTTTCTACGCCGTTGGGCAGGCGCAAATCAGAAGCCGCTTTTTTGATAGACATAGCTTCGGGCTGGCGTATCGCGGCTCTTCGGTTGCCGATACGATTGCGACTCTCAACGCCAACTTTTTTGGGGAAGGGCAGACCCAACAACGTTTTTTTGAACTTAGCTATCAGTTTGCACGCGATAGGCGCGATAGAGTGGCGTATCCGCTCAAAGGCTATTTGGTGGTCTTGCAGGCACAAAAATTGGGCTTGGGCGTTTTCAATGAGGTAGATATTTTCAACGTCAAGACGGAATTTTCACACTTTTTACCGATTACGAAAAAAATAAATTTGAGTAATAGCATTTTTACAAAACTTTCTTTTCCAAACGAAAATCAACCCTATACACTTTTGCGTGGCTTTGGTCTGAACAAAGAGGCGGTGCGCGGCTTCGAGCAATTTGTGGTAGAAAGCCAGCAGTTTTTTATCTCTAAAAATACCCTTCGCTACAAACTTTTCGATAAAGTTCTCACTTTTTGGGAAAAGCTACCTTCACAATTCAATAAAATGCCGATTGCACTCTATCCAAAGGCATTTTTCGACATAGGATACGCACAAAATACCGAGCCGCAACCTTTTAATTCTCTCCACAATCGTTGGCTTTGGGGGGCAGGTGTCGGCTTCGATGTCGTAACGTACTACAATATGGTTTTTAGATGGGAATATTCTTTTACCAATACAGGCGTGCGCGGCGCAAACTTTGCCTTCAAAGCCGAGTTTTAAGGTATAACACCGAATCGCTGCTTTCCCTTCGTAGGGAAAAGGCATTGCGCTATTTAGATTGAAATGAAATTTTTTAAGCCCAAAGAAAATGAAAACCAAATTTTATTCTGTTTTCAATGCGAAAACAAAGTTAATTTTGCAGAATCTAACCCCATTGAGGTTTTTTGTGGGGTGCTTTTGTGCCTTTCTGATAAGCCTTTTTTTTATTTTACCCAAAAACATAGCAGCGCAAAATCCAGACCCGCTGCCTGATTTGGAAACAGAACGGCTTTGGAAGTTTCAGGATTCTATTCCAATTTTAAAAGCAAACGGTGAAGCCTACCCAATGGCTTGGGCAGGAGGGTTGAATGCACCGCAGTTTTCTACCCTCGACCTCAACGGAGACGGCACAGAAGACCTTTTTGTCTTCGATAGAACCAGCAGAAAAATTACCACTTTTCTTGCCCGACAAAATCCTAATACCCAAAATTGGGAATGGGACTACGCGCCTGATTACGCGCATTTTTTTCCTAATGGTTCAGATTGGTACTTATTAGAAGATTTTAATTGTGATGGAAAGCCTGATATTTTTATGGCTGTCCCTTTCGGAATTGCCGTCTATAAAAATATTTCTACGACACAAAGGCTTGATTTTGAGCTATTTAGCCCCCTTCTTTTTACACAAGGACTTACGGGCAGAACCAATTTAGACATAGACCGAACCGACATTCCTGCCTTAGTGGATATAGATGACGACGGCGATTTAGACCTGCTCAATTTTCAGCCTGCGGTAGGCGGTCTGGTAGAATTGCAGCTCAATGAAAGCCGAGAGCGCGGTTTTGGTTGTGATAGTTTATTGTTTCGTAAAATAATTAAATGGGGAGATTTTGTAGAGTGTGATTGTGAAACGTTTGTTTTGGGGGGAAGCTCGAATTGTAGAACCGAACAACTTGCCCATGCAGGCTCTACGCTTTTGGTCTTTGATGCCAATGGGGACGGCAAAAAAGACCTTCTCACAGGCGATGTCGGTTGTCCTAATTTGTCTTTGCTTTTGAATGAGGGCGAAAATGTGCAAGCGCAGATGCGGCGCGTTATTCCTAATTTTCCACAAACAAATCCCGTAAATCTTAGCTTTTTTCCTGCTGCTTTCTACCAAGATGTAACTTTTGATGGCAAAAAGGATTTACTGGTCAGCCCCAATTTATACATCAATGAGCTAAATTTGGTAGATTTTGAGCGTTCTATTTGGCTGTATGAAAATCAGAGTACAAGCCCAAATCCTAACCAAAATCCACAATTTTCCTTTATTTCTACCCAATTCTTACAAGAAAAAATGCTCGATTTGGGTGAAGATACGCGCCCTTTTTTAGTGGATATAGACGGAGATGGCGATAAGGATTTGTTTGTCGGCGTGCGCGGCAAACTTCAAAATCAGAACTATCGTGCAAGGCTTTATTTTTTCGAAAACACGCCGCAGGGCTTTTGGCTCAAAGAGGAAGACTTTGCCGCCCTTTCTACCCAAAATCTACAATTTTTAAAACCCACCTTCGCCGACATAGACCAAGACGGACGGGCAGACCTTTTTTTCACTGCTTTTGATACAGAAAGTAGGCGCAGTTTTTTGTATTATCTAAATGCTAACTTTTTTAATCAAACCCAAAATATTAGCCAAAATCTCATCAAAATAGAAAATTCGGTAGTAGAAATTCGCATCTTAGATGAACCTTTTTTGTATGATACCGACCAAGATGGCGACTTAGATTTGCTTATCGGACGTTTTCAGGGGGGGATTCAAGTATTTGAAAATCAAGGTGTTGGCTCTAATTCATTGCCCCAGTGGAGGGCGCAAACTACTGCCTTTGTTAGTTTGCTTTTAGGGCGTAGGACGGCTCTTGCGATTGGCGATTTAGATGGCGACTTGTCAGATGATTTATTAGTGGCAGATGCCGAAAATGGATTGGTTTTGTATAAAAATTTAAAATCAATTTTAGAAAATCCTTTGGCAGATGCCCAAACTTGGCGCGAGGCAGCGGTGAAAAATTGGCTTTTTCATGCCCCTACGCAAAGTGCAGTCGCACCTTTTTTTGGCGAGGGCGTTTTTCCTGCTCTTTTTGGAAATGATATATTTTTAGGTACGATTGGGGGAGGTTTGCTGCATTTGCAAAGTAGTCAAGCGGCTTTCCCACCGCCTTTGCCCGAAGGGGAACTTCGTATTTTTCCAAATCCCAGCTCTGATGTTTTCAGAATCCTAAGCCCAAAGGCGGCTTCGGTGCGTGTCTTTAACGTATTGGGACAAGAAATAACAACTTTTGAACTATTGCCCAACGTCGCCTTTGACTTGCAGGCACAAAGTTGGGCAAGGGGCTTGTATCTGATGGAGGTTTTGAGTCAGGAAGGGGTGAAAAAAAGTCATAAAATCTTACGTTGGTGAGAAAGGTGAAAAAAGTGAGCGAAAAGCACAAAATAAAATTTGGCGAACTCTCGTTATTTTTAAGGCGTTTTTGCTTTTTCGATAGAAAAACTACCTACTTAAAAAAGGCTACAAAAATTCCTATTCAATCGGCTTTAAGTCAAATAAAAGATGTATCTTAGCCCAACATTTTAGGTTGGCTCTCTTATTTGTATGCTTCTGTGCGTTTTTTCTGTGCGTTTCCCTTTCCAAAATATCCTTTCCAAAAAAAACTGCCCCCTCTACCCTATGCAATCCCCACTTTCTTTTATTTTGCTGCAAACAGACCCACAATTACAACAAACACTGACCGAGCCGCGTGATATTTCTTTTACTGAAATGTTTGGATACGGCTCTTGGATTTCTTGGGTCTTACTTTTCGAAACTTTGCTTGTCTTAGTGGCTTCTCTGCTGATGATGCGTCGCTACCTGATGGCTACAAAAGGCAACCCCGATAAGCTACACAAAGAGGTTACCAACGCGCTCAATACGGCTTTGGGCTGCAATCCGCGCCAATCTTTTACGAAGGCAAAAGAGGACGCAATGCACAAAATAGACTTCAAAGAAGGGGCTGTTTATTACCACATTCTTTGGAGCGAAGCCCTCACTTTTTTCACCTCGCGTATTCAGTCGGCACAGGCGCGTGAGCAAGATGCAAGCAGCCTGCGCGAATCCTTAGAAAGGCGCGTGGAATTGGAGTATAGAAAAATGACGGCTTCTTTTTGGTATGGGACTTTTGCCTTTGTCATCAAAACTGCCACCGCTTTTGGGCTTTTCGGCACACTATTGGGCATCATGGACATCTTTCAGGGCATCACACAAAGTCAGGGCGGATTGGATTTGAAGAACATCTCTGGCGGCATGTTCGAAGCGATTGTTACAACATTAGGGGGACTTTTTGTGATGATTTTGACTTCTTTTCTAAACTATTTCGTGCAGCAAAATATGAAAAAATACGAAATTAAGCTCAAAACTTTTGCACACGAAATTATCAAATATTGCACCTCGCCTACAAAGGCGCAATAAAACGAATCTTAATCAACCCAAAAAATAATAAAAAACAACAAAAAAACTAAAAATATCTTAAAAATCCTAAAAAATCCTAAAAAATCTTAAAAAATAATATGAAGTCCCTACACAACGAAGAAGACCTCGACATGGACATGAGCGCGATGAGCGACCTTATCTTCCTGCTTCTGCTCTTTTTTATCTTGGCTTCCACCTTAGCCGTAACCTCGTCCATCGACATCAACCTGCCCAAAACGGCAGAGGCGCAAACTGCCAAACGCCCCACATTAACCCTAACCGTAGATGCAGAAGGGCAATATTTTTTAGACGATAAAGCCATCGAACTTACTGAAATAGAGAAAAAATTTGCTATCGCCAAGACAACAAGCGAGTCGCATCTGGTTCATCTCAAAGCCGATGCCGCTACGCCTGTGCAGGCAATCCTTCACATTCAATCTTTGGCAAGTAAGTACAAAGTGCCAATTTCTATTTTGGTAAAACAAGAAACAGAGTAATAGCAAATAAGGGCGGGGCTTCAAGTCTATGCCTTTTGGTTTTAAAAAAGCACACGCTTATCAATTTTAATGCAAAACGATTTATTTCAACCCCAAGCCGACACCTATCTGACCATAGCAGAGCCTACTAATGCTACTTTTCGCGACAAAGGCAGCAAGTTTTTGGCTTATGCCTATCCTATCCAAACCGAAACAGAGGTAAAAAGCTATTTAGAAGGGCTTAAAAAGCAATATTACGACGCAACGCATCACTGTTACGCCTATCTTTTGGGCAGGAATGGTGAAAATTGGCGTGCTAATGATGACGGCGAACCCAATCACACCGCAGGCACGCCTATTCTCAATCAGATTCGAAGCCAAAACTTAACACAAGTTTTGGTAGTGGTAGTACGTTATTATGGTGGTACCAAGTTGGGCGTTAGTGGTCTAATTCACGCCTACAAAACCGTTACTGCCTTAGCTTTGGAAAAGGCGCAGGTGGTGGAAAGGGTTGTCCGCACGCCCTTTGCCTTTCACTTCGATTATCTACAAATGAACGACATCATGCGATTGGTAAAGGAATATGATTTGCCAATTTTAGCACAAACTTTTGAAAATACTTGTTTTATCAAATTAGGCGTGCGCTTGAAAGATGAGGTATCGGTACGTCGGAAGTTAGAAGATTTGGGTATAGAAACGCTTTGAAAAACAGGTCTTTAAAGCAACTAAAAATATCAGACTAAAAAATAAACAATTTTTCAATCTAACCCAAATGGCGTATAAATTACCCTTATCGCCTTCGCGCTCTATTTCTTTTCAAAATAGCCCTTCATGGCGTGTCCTGTGCGCGTAAGATTTAGCAGCTCATCTGCCACTTCTTTGGCAAAGCCTAAAAGCGGATTGCCTTCTATTTTTTGGCGCAGTTTTTCATCTGCCGATTCTGGATTGAGTGCGTCCTTGTACTTTTTTGGAGCGTCGGCAGTGTTAGGCGCAACGCTTTTTTGTGGGGTAGTGGGCTTGGGTTGTGCTTTCTTTTGGGCGGCTTTGCTGGTCTGTAAGCGCGTAAAACTAATGCCTGTGGTTAGCACTTTTTTTGTACTAAATCCTTCTTTTTCAAGCAGTTGGCTTAATGTTTTAGGGGTAAAATAGCCCAAGTGTTCGGGATAGTTGATGACATTAAAATCGGCTTTTAAGTAATGGCGCATCAAAGAATTGAAGTTGGGGGTAGTGCAATAGAAAAGCCCGCCTTTGCGCAATAGGGTATGAATTTGGGCTACCTCTTCTCTGGGGTAGTTTATATGTTCAATTACTTCAATGGAGGTGATGACATCAAAACTTTCCGCAGGGTATAATTTTGCATCTAATCTCCCTTCCTGCATCTCGATTCCTTTTTTGCGTGCTACCTCGCAGGCTGCCTGTCCAAATTCTACGCCATAGACCTCCCAACCGCGTTCTTTTGCGACACTCAAAAGGTGTCCTACGCCGCAGCCTACATCTAAAATTCTATTGGTCTTGCGGTATTTCTCAAATTGGTCTAAAAGCTGGTGGTAGCGTTTGATGGTAATGGGTGAAAGAAAATGCTCGCTGCCATAGCCGCTATAAAAGCGGGTGAGTTCTTCCAAAGTTGGGATTTTGCGAATAAAGACAAAGCCGCATTGGTTACACTTTACCAAATGGTGTCGTTCGTATCCTTTCTTGGCTTTGAGTGCGTCCGAGCCGCAGAGTAGGCAATGTTGGTGTTCTTGCATGGCAGATGAAAAAGATAAGATGGAAAGACCTCGCCTTAGAAAAGGGGCGAGGTCGAGACCCTTTGCGTACTTATTTTTGTACCTATTTTTGTTTTTGTTTGAGTAGTTTTTTCAAAACCTTTTCATCAATTTTGAAGGGATAGGTTTGGCGCAAAGTCTTGACCCATTCGCGCTCCAAATGGTTTTGGTAGTCGGAAATCACCACGCCGCGTGTTTCGCTCAAATCCTTCTGACGTTCAGGCTCGATGCGCTCGATATGCACGCAATAGTGTCTGCCTGCTTCCTCGAAAGTGTAAATGCCGCTTGCCCATTCCACCAAATTGATTTTTTCCTGTGTGCCGCGCTCGAATTTGCCCTTGCTGATTTTGAGCTGAAGCGGATTTTTTTGGTTGTATTTTTTTTCTAAAAAAGACTTGTCGTCAAGATTGATGCTAAGGGTCATGACCGACTTATCGGGGTTTTCGCCCGTTTCGCCACCAATTTCCAAAATACCCAATGGCACATTTTTTTTCCGCAAGAGGTCTAAAATCTTGCTTTGGCGCACCTTGCTACTACTTTTGTCTTCCGAAGGCGAAGAAAAATCGCGAATCCTGATGCCATATTCAGGGTACTGCTTGCGCCAATTATCCAAAAAGGCATCGACCATGAGTTCGGTTTTTTCATCAAGTTCGCGCTCATCGAGTTTGAAGGTGAGGACGGCGTTGGCGTAGCCATCTTTGCGCACTTCATTGTCGCGCTTGATTTGGGCGACAACCGCTTGCAGCGTTTCGGCATCAGCGGCATCATAAATGGTTGCAATGGCACGCTCTTTCCACTTGTAGTTTTGGCGGTTTTGCTCGAAAAAGGCTTGCAAACCTGCCTCGTCGGTTAGGGCTTTGCTCCATACTTTTTCCTCCATGATTTTGAAAATCAAGATGCCATCGTGATATTCGCGTGTCAGGAAGCGAAATTCAGGATATTTATATTCCAACTGCGATTTTTCATATTCTAATACGGCTTCTTTTACAAAAAGTTCGTATTGTTTGTAAATAAAAATATGTTTATCGGGGGCAGTTTTGAGGCTTTCTGCATCTTCGCCTTGCTCGTCTAAAAAGGCTTTGAAGTCTGAAAGCGAATAGGATTGGTCTGCTATCTGAAAAAGTTTATCTTGGGCTTGGGCTGCAAAAATGGCGGCAGCGGCGGTGCTATCTTCTTGATTTTGAGCCGCTTGTGCGATTTTGTCTAAAAGGGCGGCGGTCTGTGGCAGGGTTGAGAAGCGGTTTTCCTTTTTCAACTTTTCTATCAAGGCATTTTCCTGCAATTCTGCACGAGAGTCGCGTGCTACCTTTTCTTCCAAAAGGCTATAAATCTCCTCTAAGGGTTCTAAGGGCTTGCGCTCCAAAAGTTTGAGAATATACCAACCGAAGGGGGTGCGTAGGGGCGGCGAAATTTGATTTGGCTCTAAGTCTGCCAAAGCGTCCTCGAAAACGGGCTGCATTTTAGCAGGCGACTGCCAAGGGAGTTCTCCGCCCTGATTGCGTGTGCGCACGTCGTCGGAAAATTGTTTCACTAAGGTATCCCAATCGTCGCCTGCTTGTAAGCGGCGATAGATTTCTTCGGTTTTTTTGCGAGCTGCCAATGTATCTTCGGTAGCCATGCCTTCCGAAGAGCGCACATATAAGTAGCTTATCCTAACCGAACCGCGCGTTGGTTTTCTTTTAAAGACCTTCAAGATATGGTAGCCATATTTGGTACGGAAGACCTCTGAAACTTTGCCTTCGGGGGTTTGATATGCCTGATTTTCAAAAGGATAAATCATTTGTAGGGCAGTGAAGTAGCCCAAATCGCCGCCTATGCGTGCCGAGCCTGTGTCTTCGGAATATTCCATCGCTGCCTGATTGAAGTCCATGCCTGCCACTATTTTTTTGCGGATGTCGCTTATTTTCTGATAGGCGGCTAAGGTGTCGGCGGCTGTGGCGTAGGGGTCTATGCGTATCAAGATGTGCGAAGCCCTGATTTGCTCTTGCAAGCGGGTGTAGGCTTCCTTTACTAACTGGTCGGAAACGTTTTTAAGGGTCAGGTAGGGCTGTGCTAATTGTTCGCGATAGGAAAGGTATTCATTTTTGAAATCGGCAGCGGTATCTAATTGCTGTGCTTGGGCGGCTAAAACTTTGAGTTTGAAGTTGATGTAAAGCTCTAAGTAGTTGCGCACTTCGGCTTCCTGCCAAAGATTTTTTTCTTTGCCCAAAGGGTTGTTTTTTTCAAAAGCATAGCTAAACTCTTGGGTAGATACTTTTTCTTTGCCTACCTCAAGTAGGGTTTCTTCTTTTTGGGTAGGCTTCTTTTGCGCAATCGCCTCCGAAAAGGCTGCGGTTAGGGCAAGCAACAAGCCGAAAATCCAAAATAAAGGGGATAATTTCATAGATTGTATTTTTTTCTGGAAATAGAAACAGTAAGATGCGTTAGGGAAAAGGGAAGATAAAAGCCAAGAGGCACGATTTCAAACCGTAAAAGTACAACAAAGACCTTACATGAAAAAACACAAATTTCATTCTTGGCGTGGCAGCGGCTTTTTTGTCGCTATTTTTTCGTCTTTTGGTCGTACTGACCTCAATGCAGGAAAGGAGAGTTTGAGAAAATATTTTTAAAAATTTAATAGAAAGCTATTGCTATCTATTTTATTCTTTTGTATCTTGCCAGCATTATAAAAGCTACAAACTTCATGCAACTTATTATACACACAAAGGGCGCGTATTTGAAACGTCACCAAAATATGTTTGAGGTGCGAATAGAAGAGGTTACACGCCGAATTGCGCCCCAAGAAGTGGAGATTATTTTTTTATCCACAGGCACGTTAGTAACCACAGATGCGCTTATGCTTGCCCTCCAAAAAGAAATTGAAGTAGTTTTTATCGACCATGCTGGAACAGCAAAAGGGCGCGTTTGGAACAATACTTTTGGTTCTACGCCAAAAATTAGACGCAATCAAGCATTTTTTCATAACCACCACAAGATAATAGAGTGGCTGCGTCAGACGCTTTGTGAAAAAATAACGAACCAAAAAAACTTACTTATTCAGATTGCTTATTCGGGAAATCTAATCAACGGCGATACCACTTTTTCGCGCTTGCAAGATTCTATCAAACAATTAGAGGAAAGTTTGGTAGCATTTGAAAATATCAATACTTGGAAAATGCCTCGAAAAGACCAAACTTGGAAAGACCAATTTAGGGGTTTAGAAGGCAATGCTTCTCGTATCTACTTTTCTGCTTTGGGATATGTTCTACCACATAAATATCAGTTTAGGGAGCGTACTCGCCCTGCGCTTGATAAGTTTAATTGCTTGCTTAATTACGGCTATGGTATGTTGTACCCGATAGTGCAGGGGGCTTTGATACAAGTGGGTTTAGACCCTGCTTTGGGTATTTTGCATGCTGACCAGTATGGGCAAGTTCCTACCCTTGCGTTTGATTTAATAGAGCGGTATCGCATTTGGGTAGATACCGTAGTTGTTCGCTTATGTATACGTGATGCCTTTGATGAAGGACATTTTCGCCCTAACCCCGAAGGTGAAGGGATTTGGTTACAAACAGATGGAAAACGCATTTTAGTACAACAACTACATGAATATTTCCAAGAAATTGTACCTAAAAATAAAGTCAATAGAACGCGCTTGGCACACATTCGTTTGGAGGCGCAGGCTTTGGCACAACTTTTTTTGAAGCTATCCGAAAAAAAATAATCATTTATTAAACAATATGAAAAATACTAATAATTTAAAAACTGTTTTATTCGTTCTTTTCTTCTTGCTTCTACCTCTTTCGCTTTTAGCAGAGGATTTGCACGATAAAAAACGTGTTGGCTGTATATGTAGAGATGGTGTGAAGCGAAATACGACAGGCGCAGGTAGTTGTGCAGGTCATAAAGGCGTGAAGTATTGGCTTTATGCAGATGTGAGCGTATATGAGGCTTATGGCGATAACCTGCCTGCCATTCCACCCTCTGAATTGATAGAAATTACTCCCGAAGAAGCTGAAAAAATAGCCAAAGAGGTTGTCAATGGAATTGCAGATGAGGTAGAAAAGCCCAAACGAAAACGCAAATCTTACGAAACCGAAGACGGAATAGAAAAACGTTTTAGCTACTCCGATATTTTAATGCCCGTAGTTGTTATTTTAACAATAATTTTGTTGTTTCTGATTATTATTGTCATTGTAAGAAAACTTTTGTAAAAAATAACCTTTATGCGCTATCTCATTTTGTACGACATTACCCAAGACCGAACACGCACCCATATTGCCAAATATTTGGAGGAAAAGGGTTGTCAGCGGATTCAGAAGTCTGTATTTTTAGCCCAAAGCTCCGTTTCTATTTTTACCGAAATTCAAACTTATTTAGAATCCTTACAGGAGGAGTTTCAAAAAAATGACACCATTTTACTAATCCCTATCGGGAAAAAAAGTGTCGAGCAAGCGCGGTTAATAGGTACGAACGAAGCTTTTACAGAAAAAGTAAAAGATAAAAAAATATTATTTTTCTAAAAATTATTAAATAAACTACTTCTCTGCCTCAATTTTTTCCACCAATTCCTGATACCAAGCCGCGCCGTATTTCTGTATCAAGGGTTCTTTTAAAAACTTGTATAATTCCACACCCAATTCTTTACCCAAACTGCAAGCGGCACTGCAAATATCCCATTTGTCGTAATTAACGGCTTCATAGCTCGAATAGACCGTAATGCGCACAGGGTAGAGATAGCAAGAAATGGGCTTGCGAAAATTGATTTTGCCTGCCAAAAAAGCACGCTCGATGCCGCAAAGAGCCGTTCCCTTTTCATCAAAAACAACATAGGCGCACTTGCCTCCTTCGCCAACTAAGGGCGTACTCCAATCGCCTTCCTCGTCGTGTAGGTACAAGCCTTGTTCGGCAATCGCCTCCAAGCCTTCGGGTGAAAGCTCGTCTTTGAAGTGGGGAAAAGCCGCTTCCAACTCTGCCAATTCCGATTCGGTTAGGGGCGCACCCATGTCGCCTTGCACACAACAAGCACCTTTGCATTTTTTCAAATCACAGACAAAGTGCTTTTCTGCCAAATCGTCGCTGACTAAGGTATTCTGAACTGCTATCATGGCGTTTGATTTTAAAATTTTTCAAATAAAAACCTGTTTTTTTTCTGTAAAATCCTTTAAATCCGCGTTCTCTATTTTTCAGAACACAGACGACACAGATTAGACAG
>NZ_KE383883.1:146985-187010 GCF_000422585.1 Hugenholtzia roseola DSM 9546 | reverse complement strand
TTGCTTTCGCTTTCCAAAATGCTTTCAATGCTTACATCAAAGCGAAGTAGCTCCGATAAAAAGCCCTCCAAAATGCCAAAGTTGGCTTTGTGGCGCAGCAATTTTTTCATTGCCCAATCAAAACGAATTAGTTTTCTACTCATGGTTTTCTATTTTTACAAAGATACGAAAAAAAGAAAAAAGCAAGTTAGAAATGAGGGTTTGCTTTTTTAGAGATTTAAAGGGTACAATTTTTAGTCTTTTGCAGAGCGTAGCTGTTCTACTTGCTCAATACTTAAACCTGTTAGTTCTGCAATCGTTTCACTGTCAAAACCTTTCTTAATGGCAGTTTTCGCAACCTCAATACTTCGTTCCTGCTTTGCTTCTAATTTTGCCGTGTATTCCACACTGATTTCGATACGTCTATTTTCCTGAAAGCGGTCATACATTTTCTTTTCCTCGTCGGTCAGATTTTCGTAACGCATTTTTTCTTTCGCCTTATCCAAACCTTTTGCTTTGAAAGTATCCTTTACTTCGCTATTTTTTAAGAAATAAACCCATTCATCGAGGGTATTTTTTGCTATATCATTAAAATTATTTACTTTTAGAATGTAGTATTTTGGGAAAATATCTGATACTTTTTCCACTTTAAAATCTTGCTTTTGCAAGGTTGTGGGAATTAAAACATCTTTTTGGTGCAGACCTATAAATTCGCCCTTGTATTCATAGACATAATCTTTTCCTTGCCCTAAGCCAAAATAAACAATGTTTATAGAATAAATCTTTTTAATTGTACCATAAGGCTCACCTTCTTTGATGTACTCAGTTACCAATTTGGAAACCCCAAAGAGCATGCGATGGAAATAATCAATTTCAGAATCGTTTTGTACTTCTACCAACATTAGTTCATTATTTTGGCTTCTCACCAAAATATCTACCCTATTATACTTATCGTATTCGTCTTGCTTATTGCTTTCGCTTTCCAAAATGCTTTCAATGCTTACATCAAAGCGAAGCAGCTCCGATAAAAAGCCTTCCAAAATACCAAAGTTAGCTTTATGGCGCAGCAATTTTTTCATTGCCCAATCAAAACGAATTAGTTTCCTGCTCATGGTGCGATAATTAAAAAACCTTTTGACAAAGATAAGAAAAACGAACAGAAAAAGGTTTGAGGAAGGTAGGATTCAGGAGTAAGCCCTTCGCAAAAGACCCTTTAAGGCATTTGTTTCTTATTGATAATCAGCGAGTTTAGTGGTGTTTTCAAACAATGCCTACTCTGCCTTGTTTTTTGTCTGATTTTTTGTCTGATTTTCTTTTTCACTTTCTGTGCTGGGCGTATCGGTTTCGTTGTTTAATTTCTTGTCGTAGAGTTTGCGGTTTAGAAAGTCGTTGATTTGGTCTTGGTCGTAGGAGGTGATAATTTCACCAAACGCACCTATCTTGACTTCAAAACCTGCCAATTCGGGATTGACTTTGGGCTTCTGTGGCTCTTGGCTTTTTGCAGCTTTGCCTTTTTTCGAGGGTTTGTCCATTTTGGCGATACAAGTTTTAGGTAGGAAAATTTTGGGTAGGAAAATGAAAGTAGGTAAAAAAAGCCGATAATATCGCAACGCAAACGATAGATAAAAAGTTTCTTTTCAAGATGCCTTAGCGCAACAAAAGACCCTATTGGGCGCAAAGCCTCACCAATAGGGTCTTGTCCTTCACCAAATTCAAAATAAAGCGCGGTTTAGGAAATAGAATTACGCACCATCTGGGTATAGGCACGCAAGGCTTCACGTGCTTCTACGCCGTCAGTTTCTACTTTTTGGCGCACCCAAGCAGCAGCAAGGGCATGCGTGAGCTGTTCGCCCTCGTCTGCGCCTTCTATTTCGATGGCAGGCTGTTCGCCCGCTTCGAGGGCTTCGGCAGCGGCTTCGAGTTGGGCTACCTCATAGCTTTCAGCTAATTTTTTGATAATAGGCAGTTTCATAGATTTTGTAATCAGGAGGGATAAAACCGATTAGAGCTTGCCCAAAAGTTCTACAATGGCTTCCTCTTTGTTGGTGGCGATACCCTCTTTGAGTACGCCCTTTTCAAAGATTGCAAAATAGGGCAGGTTCGTAACCCCTGCTAATTGGCGCAATTCGGGGCTATTTTCCGCATCTACGTCTAAAAAGGCAATGCCTTTAAAGCGTTCATCTTCGGAAAGACGGTTGTACTTAGGTTTGATAAGGCGACAGCTACCACACCAGCTTGCAAAATATTTGACGATTGCTTTTTCTTGGGCGGCTAATTGCGTTTTGCCTTCGTTGTCTGTTAGAATCTCTACCATTTTGAGTGGGGCTACAAAACAAATGTGTTAAGAAAAGGGGAGAAAAGGACGTGTTAAAATCCACATAACCGTTGTAGGTACAAGGGTTTTCGTCCTAACTCGAAAAGGCGGGTAAAGGTTTGGAATTTTCTCATTCCAACCAAAACCCCAAGAGGCAGACGCGCTCTTAGGGTTCTGTGCTATTTTTTACATGCCCGGACGGATAGAAAAGACATCTTTTTGCTTTTCTTCATATTTCTTTTTGCAGGCAAAATAGATTTCACGCGCTTTGTTTTCGTCTTCCCAACCTTCTACCGATACTTTTTTGCGCTCCAAATCTTTATAGACCTCAAAGAAGTGGCTAATTTCGAGTTGAAGGTGCGCATTGACTTGTTCGAGCTTGTGGATTTTGTTCCAAATCGGGTCGGATACGGGTACGCAGAGCAGTTTTTCGTCTTTGCCCTTTTCGTCGCGCATATTGAAGACCCCCACAGGGCGCACTTCAATCAAACAGCCGGGGAAAGTAGGTTCAGATACTAAGACCAAGACATCGAGGGGGTCGCCGTCGTCGGAAAGTGTTTCGGGGATAAAGCCATAATCGCTTGGGTAGTGCATCGAAGAAAAAATCATGCGGTCGTAACGAATCATGCGCTTGACAGGGTCGTATTCGTATTTATTGCGGCTTCCCTTCGGGATTTCAATGATAACATCAAAGGTCAAATCTTTGTCCATGACTTCAACAATTAAGGTCTGATAAGTAGAAAATTGCAGTGTCGCGCCCAAGCTATTCTGTATCCTAAGCCAACTTTTCGCTGCTACTAAGGTTGTATAGAGAGCGTTTTGCAAAGGTGAAGGTACGCAGTTTTGGGCGCAAAAGCGTTCTTTTTGCGAAAAACGATAACAAATTTACAGCTTTTTCCACAAAGCGCAAAAGTCTTATTATATTGTGCCTTTATTCAGGCTTTGGCAAAATTCATTTTTCTCCCATTCCTATGATGCACTTAGCAGAAATTATCACTATCGGCGACGAACTACTCTACGGACAGACGCTCGATACCAACTCCCACTTTCTAAGCCAACAGCTCACCAGCGCGGGTTTTCGCGTTTGGAAACATACCTCCATTGGCGATACAAGGGAGGAAATTTTGGAAATGCTAAACATAGCGACCAAGCGCAGCCATATCATCTTGATAACAGGCGGCTTGGGACCTACCAAAGACGACATCACCAAAAAGACCCTTGCCGATTTTTTCGGTGTGCCACTACGCAGAGATGAAGGCGTGATGGCGCATTTAGACCGCCTTTTTAGCAGCCGCGGACGCATCATGAACGAGCTAAACAAAGCCCAAGCCGATGTTCCCCAAAATTGTAGAGTCCTGCAAAATGATGTAGGGACAGCACCTTGTATGTGGCTTGAAGGCGAAAATTTCGTCGTCGTTTCGATGCCGGGTGTGCCTTCCGAAACGCGCTTTTTGGCAGAAAAAAGAGTAGTGCCTGCCCTGATTGCACACTTCGAGCCGCAACCCATCTTTCATAAAAAAATCAAGACCGTAGGCATACCCGAAGCGATTTTAGCCGAGCGCATTGCTGATTGGGAAAACGCCCTGCCTGCTCATCTCAAACTTGCCTACTTGCCACAAATGGGGCGCGTAACCTTGCGCCTCACCACAACGGGAAAGACGATGGCAGAGATGGAAGCCGAAGTCTGGGCGCAGGTAGAAAAAGTGTTGCCACTGATAGAAGAAAATGTTTATGGTTTTGACGAAGACGAACTTGAAGATGCCGTTAGTCAGTTGCTTTCTCAAAAAAAATTGAGCTTAGGCGTAGCCGAAAGTTGTACAGGCGGCTTTCTTTCGCATTTGCTCACTAAAAATAGTGGAGCTTCGGCGTTTTATTGGGGTAGTATTGTCGCTTATAGCAATCTTATCAAAGTCAAAACTTTGGGGGTAAAGCCCGAAACGTTACAAGCCTTCGGTGCGGTAAGTGAGCAGACGGCTACCGAAATGGCAAAGGGCGTGCGAGAGGTCTTAGGGACAGATATTGGCATTGCTGTTACAGGTATTGCCGGTCCCGAAGGCGGAACACCCGAAAAGCCCGTCGGAACGGTCTGGATTGCCTATTCAGACGCGCAAGATTGTAAGGCAAAAAAACTCACCCTAACGACAAATCGCCACCTAAACATCAACTTTGCCGCTAATATCGTCTTAGACTGGTTGAGGGTTTCTTTGCTCAAAAAATAGGAAATGATAGGCAAAAGGCGAATAAAATGCACTTTTAGGGTTTGAAAAACTTTTGGTTTCGCAGAAATAACATTTCTTCGGGAGATGTTATTTCTTTTTCTCTCTTGTGTCGGACTTCCCCAAAAAAACGGCTTTTGCGTTATCAGCAAAAAGGCACTATCTTCGCAAAAAATAACTTAGCACAATCACTAAAGAGGCGTTTATCGCTACTCACCAATTTTAGCAAAATATGTATTTTTTTCTGCAAAAAGCTACCCATTCAAGAATGGCTACTGCCTTTTATTGGTTTTTGGCTTGTTTTCTATTTTTTGGAGCTTCAAAATCTTTGTTGCAAGCGCAAAATAGTCCTTTGATTATCAAAGGCAGAGTAGTCGATTCGCTTGCTAATCCGATTGCGTTTGTGGCGGTGGGTGTCGCAAAGGAGGCAGGTAGGATACAGCGCGGCACACAGACCGACAAAATGGGCAATTTTAGCCTCGCCCTTTCCGAAAAAAACGAACAAGATGACCTAAAACTTATCTTTCAACATATTAACTATCAGACCGTAGAAAAAGAAATAAAGCCCCGCCAAATGGCTACAAGTAACAGCGATACCCTTTTTCTGACCATTACTTTGGCTGAAAAAAGTGCAGATTTGGCATCTGTCGTCATTGAAACAGAAGCCATGCCTACCATCAGCACGCTGCGCCCCAACGCGGCGAGTTTGCTCAAAGTGCCTACCCCTTTTGACGAATTTAACCAAAAATTGGCAACGCTGGGGCTTGGTATCGTGAGCAATAGCGAACTTTCTTCTACTTATCAGGTGCGTGGGGGCAGTTATGAAGAAAACTTGGTCTATGTCAATGGCATGGAAATTTATCGTCCCTTTTTGGTTTCGGCAGGGCAGCAAGAAGGGCTTAGTTTTGTCAATCCCGAAATGGTCGAGCAGATTTCTTTTTCTTCGGGCGGCTGGCAACCCAAATTTGGCGACAAACTCTCCTCCGTCTTGGACATCGAATATAAGACACCAAAGAAATGGGGCGGCTCGGCTACTTTGGGATTGCTTGGCGGTTCGGCACACATAGAGGGCATTAGCAAAAACAAAAAAATGAATTTTATTGTAGGATTGCGACATAAAGACGCGCGTTATCTGTTCAACACTTTGGAAACGGACGGGCAATATCTACCGCGTTTTACCGATTTGCAGGGTTTATTTACCCTTCAAACAGGCAAAAATAGCACCCTGCAAGTGCTTACTTCGGTGGCGCAAAATCGCTATCAGGTCTTGCCGCAAAGCCGCCAAACTACTTTCGGCACTTTTGATAGGCAGATGCGCCTCTTTGTGGCTTATAGTGGGAATGAAATTATGAATTATACCACCTATCAGGGCAGTGCGCGATGGACGCATTTTTCTACCGATAAACGCCTCAAAATCAGTTGGATAGCCTCCGCTATCAATACCCAAGAGCGCGAATTTATTGATGTCAATGGTGCGTATCGCCTTTGTGATGTAGATAACGACCCTAATTCCAACACTTTCAACCAATGCGCCTTAGTCAGGGGCGTAGGAGCAGAATACAACCATGCGCGAAATGTTTTGCAGGCGCAGATTTTTTCTTTTCAAAACCGCAGTGTTTTTCAAATCAATACAAAAAATGAAATAGAATGGGGCTTTTCTCTAAGCCATGAGCAGATAGAAGACCAACTCTATGAATACAATGTTTTGGATTCGGCAGGCTTTGTGAAAAGAAACCGCTTTCTTGATGCCCAACTGCAAACGGCTTCACAAAGGTTTGCTTTTTATGCCCAACACCAACAAAATATAGGCAAATCGCACCAACACAAAATTATCTATGGTCTAAGGGGCAATTATTGGTCTTTAAATCGACAGTTTTTGCTAAGTCCGCGCCTGCAATATCAGTATGTTCCCCTGCATTGGAAAAAAGACATTACCTTCCAAGCCGCCGTCGGGCTTTATCAGCAGCCTCCTTTTTATCGCGAGTTGCGCAATTTTGAGGGCGTTTTGAACACCAACTTGCGAGCGCAAAGTGCCTTGCATGTGATTGCAGGCATGAATTGGACTTTTAAATCGTGGGAGCGTCCTTTTCAGTTTATTGCCGAAACCTACTACAAACGCCTTTGGAACGTTGTTCCCTACGATATAGACAACGTCCGTCTGCGCTATTATGCCCAAAACAACGCCATTGCGTATGTGGCAGGGCTTGATTTGCGTTTGAGTGGCGAACTTATCAAGGGGACAGAGTCGTGGGTAGCACTAAGTTTGATGAGCGTCCGCGAAGATGTGGATTTCGACACGCGTGGTTTTATTCGTCGCCCCACCGACCAGCGCGTTACGGCGACGATGTACTTTGAAGATTTCCTCCCCAACGACCCCACTTGGCGCATGAACATTCGCCTGATGTTTGGTTCAGGTTTGCCTTTTAGCGTACCCAATCGCCCCGATTTTCGCTCCGTTTTCAGTGCGCCCGCCTACCGTAGGGTTGATGTTGGCTTTTCTAAATTATTGGTTTTCAATCCAAACCAACGCATCAAATCCATTTGGCTTGGCGCAGAGGTCTTGAATCTTTTAGGGGTAGAAAATATTATCTCTTACCTCTGGGTGCGCGATTTTGTCAATGATTTTCAGTTTGCTGTTCCCAACGGACTTTCGCAGCGTTTTTTCAATATCAAAGCCGTAGTTCGCTGGTAGAATTAAATTTTGATGCCCCCATTGAAGCCAAAAAAAGCCCTAAGCATTTCAAAATACTTAGGGCTTTCGGTTTTTTAGTTCAAAAAAATGGCGTTGTGTTCTCTAATAAAAACCGTCTGTCCTTTCCATTCGGTCTGTATCCAAATATCTTGTTTGCCTAAAAGCGGCAACTTATGTCCTTTGTCTATCCACTCCACAAGCTCTGCTGCTGCCGAAGGGTCTTGCATCAGGGCTACATGGTTGTGCGTTACGATAAATTCAGCGTCAGGGCGCGAAAAATGATAGGCTACCCCCAAGCCGACCAAAATCAGGACATTGGTCAGAACCAAACTCCAAGGGCTGCTTCCTTCCTTCATGCGCTTGATTATCAGAACGATAAAGACAAGTGCCAAGAAACTCCCTATACCAATTCCATAGAGTTCATAACGTAGCCAAAGCATCTGAAAATATTTGAGGTCGGAATATTGATAGCCTTGCAGGTCTTTGGCAGCCGCCAGCTCGCTCATCTTTTCCAAGACCTTCTTATCGGGGAAGTAGCGATAATACAGTGAAAGATAGTAGAGTGCCTGCTCATGCTCTTTGCTGCGCTCCTTGATAGATGCCATCTTTAAAAGCATACCTTCATTGAACACACCTAAGTCTTGCCACAAGACCGAATACACCTGAAAGGCATCGATGTATTTCTCACTTTCATACAAAACATCGGCTTTTTTGAAAGCCTCCATAATTTTATCTTCGCCTTGCACTTTGAAAATCAGCAAGTTGGCGAAAAGTAGAAAAAAAAACGCAATTTTTTTGGGCATGTTGTTTGCAAGTTTCGAAAATAAGCTCTACCTTTGCATCACCTTTTAGGGAAACGCCCTAAGAAGTTACAAAAGACAGTGCAAAATTAGCTAAAAACGATAAAAAAACAAGCCCTTTGTCGCTTTTTAATAAAAGTTTGAAGATACCAAACTTTTTCGCTACTTTCGCTGTTCTTTACCAAAAAAAACGATTCCGTAGCTCAGTTGGTAGAGCACAACACTTTTAATGTTGGGGTCCTGGGTTCGAGCCCCAGCGGGATCACTACCCTTTATCGCTCACGTGGTGAAATTGGTAGACACGCCATCTTGAGGGGGTGGTAAGCGCAAGCTTGTGAGCGTTCGAGTCGCTCCGTGAGCACTACTATTGGTTTCTTGTCTTTCGTCTTTATTGTACGATACTTTGTGCGATATTCTGTGCTATCTCAAAACTGTTTTGCACAGCTCTCTTAGATAGAGGGCTTTTTCAATCACCTTTTTGATAGTACAAAAAATAGCGTAAAAGTTGTTTTTATTCTCAGAATGATTCCGTAGCTCAGTTGGTAGAGCACAACACTTTTAATGTTGGGGTCCTGGGTTCGAGCCCCAGCGGGATCACAAAGTCCGAGTTAGATTTCCTAATTCGGACTTTTTTGTATTCGAGGGTTACGCAATTTTTTATAGGCGATTGCCCCTACTTTATACCAAAAACCTGACAAAGCGAAGCATTACATAAAAAAAATGATACTTTTTTTTCTTTTGTGGCTCAAATCTAAAATGTAGCATGATTTTTGAGCCTTGTAGCCTATATTTTTCTCATCTCTCTAATCTTTTTCTTTTATGAGCCAGTTGGACAATAATATTAACAAGCCTACCACTTCTGATAAAGGCAAAAACGTTGCAGTCATTAGCTACATTACCTTAGTGGGTTGGGTTGTCGCCTATGTCATGAACCAAGACGAGGCAAATCGTTCGAGCCTTAGCACCTTCCACTTGCGCCAAATGGCAGGAATCGCCATTTTAGGTATTGTAGGTTCGCTTTTCAATGTGATACCTTTTGTGGGTTGGATTGTAGGACTTGTCGCCGCCTTAGGAACTTTTGTATTTTGGATTATGGGGCTTATTTCGGCTATCAACGGTGAGGAGAAGCCCGTACCCGTAGTAGGCGAGCTAATTCAAGAAAAATTAGCTGATGTCATTAAATAAGTTTTGTTCATTTTTTTTGTTTGAATTGAAAAAAGTCCCTGTCAGTTTGGCGAGGACTTTTTTTTGTAGCGTTTCGAAAAAAGGCTTATATTTGTAGGTACAACGGTTTGCTTTCTTATTCTATCCTCAAAACGCAAAGACTTTGTTTGCCCTTTATTCTACTCTCTATCGTGGCGCAATTTGTGCCTATGGTGCGACAGTGCGTGTTGCTTCTCTTTTTTCGGAAAAAGCCCATCTTTTCACCGAAGGCAGAGCCGAGTGGCGCGAAAAATTGAAGCAGCAACTTCACAACCGCCGCCAAGTGCCTTTGGCGTGGTTTCACGTGTCTTCTTTGGGTGAGTTTGAGCAGGCGCGTCCTTTATTGGAGGCTTTCAGGGTGCAATATCCTCAATATCAGGTCTTGCTTACCTTTTTTTCGCCCAGCGGTTATGAGGTGCGAAAAAACTATGCAGGGGCAGATTGGGTAACTTATCTCCCTTTGGATACGGCGGCAAATGCGCGTTTTTTTATAGAAACGGTCAATCCTACGCTTGTTTTTTGGACAAAATACGACTTTTTTTATTTTTATTTCAAAACTTTAGCCGAAAAAAAGATTCCGCTCCTCTGTTTTTCTGTCATTTTAAGACCCGAACAAAAAATTTTTCACCCCATTTTGGGCAAGGTGCAGCGAGCAACACTAAGAAAGGCAACGCATTTTTTTACACAAAATCAAACTACAAATCAGTTATTACAAAAAATAAATATTTCGCAAACTACCCTTGCAGGCGATACGCGCTTCGATAGGGTGCGTAGCATAGAGGCACAACGCAAGGAAATTCCTACCATCGAGTTTTTTGCGGGTCAGCAAAAACTGCTGGTGCTGGGCAGCACTTGGTCGGAAGATATTGAACTTTTACAAGAATTTCTACAAAACTTTCAAGAGCCTTTAAAGATTGTCATTGCGCCCCATCAGATTGGCGAAAGTCATTTGCGCGAAGTAGAAAAAGCCTTGCCGCCCAAATGGTTGATTCGCTTTTCAGATGCTTTGCAAAAAAAGCCTACTGAATTGGAAAAATACCAAATCTTGCTTATCGATAACATGGGCATGCTTTCAAGCATCTATGCTTATGCCGACCTTGCTTACGTGGGTGGTGGCTTGCGCACAGGGCTGCACAACATTTTGGAGGTTGCTGTCTTTGGGATACCCATTTTTTTTGGCAATCAGCAGTATGCCAAATTTCAGGAAGCGCAAGATTTATTGGCACAAGAAGCTGCCTTTGCCGTAGGAAAAGGGCAGCAAATGGCAGAAATTTTCAGAAGGCTCTATCAAGATGAAGTATTAAGGCGCACAACGGGCGAAAAGGCGCGTCGGTATGTCTTAGAAAATTGTGGCGCAACCGAAAAAATACTCGACTTCTGGGCAAGGCAGCAGCCGTATGTTTGAATTTTATTGCTAATAGCTACACACTTTTAGGCAAACGAAAACGGAGGCTAACTTGCCACAAATCTTTTAAAATAAATAAATTGCACAGGATAAAGTCTATTATACAAAATTTATTCATCAAATATTTGGTATAAAAAAATAGACACAAAACAAAAAAATAAAAAACAAGATTGCCTTTGTTCAGACTCCTTTTTGGGTGAAAATAAAGCCGAAAAGTAGGGTTGTTTTTCAAAAAATATGCGGCAGTGTCGTGAAAAATTCGTATCTTGCGGAGTTATTTGCCTGCCCTGCGGCTGGGGGAAAAAGCAGTTTTTGAAGGAAAATAGAAGCCCTTATCGCTTTTTACTAACCTTCTGAAAAAGCCCACCTTTCACCCCAAAGGCAAGATTATTCAGGTGTCAGACACCAAGAAGCACTATTTTATGACAGAAGAAGGAAATATCATTAGCGTCAGCATAGAAGACGAAATGCGCGGCGCATACATCGATTATTCGATGTCGGTCATCATCTCGCGTGCCTTGCCCGACGTGCGCGATGGCTTAAAGCCTGTGCATCGCAGGGTCTTGTATGGCATGCTCGACTTAGGGGTCTATCACAATAAGCCCTACAAAAAGTCGGCGCGTATTGTAGGGGAGGTATTAGGTAAATATCACCCTCACGGCGACTCGTCTGTCTATGAAACGATGGTTCGCATGGCGCAGGAGTGGTCGTTGCGCTACCCTTTGGTAGATGGGCAGGGCAACTTTGGCTCTATCGATGGCGATAGTGCGGCGGCGATGCGTTATACCGAAGCGCGTATGTCGCGTTTGGCAGAGGAGATGTTGGCGGATTTAGAAAAGGAGGTTGTTAATTTCGAACCCAACTTCGACGATTCGCTCACCGAACCCAGCGTACTACCTGCACGTTTGCCCAACTTGCTCGTCAATGGTACTTCGGGTATTGCCGTTGGTATGGCTACCAATATGGCACCCCACAACCTGACCGAAGTAGTGGAAGGCATTATTGCTTATATCCAAAACCCCGACATCAGCATTGCCGCCTTGATGGAGTATGTAAAAGCTCCCGATTTTCCCACAGGAGGCATTATTTATGGCTATCAGGGTGTTAGAAAAGCCTTCGAAACAGGCAGAGGCAGGATTGTCTTGCGTGCCGTAGCCAATATCGAAACCGACAAAAACGGCAGAGAGCAAATTATCGTAACCGAAATTCCCTATCAGGTGAATAAGGCGGTTTTGATAGAAAAAACGGCGGCTTTGGTCAATGAGAAAAAAATAGAGGGCATCTCTGCTATTCGCGACGAGTCAGATAGAGAAGGGCTACGCATTGTCTATGAAATCAAGCGCGAGGCAATGGCGAGTGTGGTTTTGAACCAACTTTTTAAATATACTTCTCTGCAAAGCACTTTCAGCGTCAATAATGTAGCCTTAGTAAAGGGCAGACCTGCGACGCTCAATCTCAAAGAGTTAATCAAATACTATGTAGAGCATCGCCATGAAATTGTGGTCAAGCGCACACAATACGATTTGCGAAAAGCCGAAGAGCGTCTGCATCTCTTGGAAGGTTTGCTCAAAGCCTTAGAGGTGATTGATTTGGTCATTGCCACTATCCGAAGTGCTGCTGATGCCGATACTGCCAAGCAAATGTTGATGGGCAAATTAGCCTTAGACCTGCAATCGCGCTTTTTCGAAGGCGTGGAAATGCCACAAGGCTTTGTCTTCTCTTTTACCGACGTACAGGCAAAAAACATTTTGGAAACACGCCTACAACGCCTAACAGGAATGGAGCGTGCCAAATTGCAAGCCGAATACGACGAACTGCTCAAAACGATTGCTTATTATCGCGAAATCTTAGCCGATAAGGTCTTGCGTATGAAAATTATCGTAGATGAATTGCAGGGGCTAAAAGATAAATTTGGCGATAAGCGCAGAACGCAAATCGAACACGACGGGCAAGAAATCGAGATGGAAGACCTGATTCCCGACGAAGAAATGGTCATCACTATCTCTAAGGCGGGCTATATCAAGCGAACTCCCCTTATCGAGTATCGCGCACAGAGTAGGGGCGGCACAGGTGCAAAGGGCGTTACTACCAAAGAAGACGACTTTACAGAGCATCTCTTTATCGCATCAAATCATAACTATATCCTGATTTTCACCAACTTCGGAAAAGTCTATTGGCTCAAAGCATACGAAGTTCCCGAAGGTGCGAAAACTTCGAAGGGAAGACCACTTCAAAATCTTATCGCCATCGAAAATGGTGAAATGGTGCAAGCCGTCATCAATGTCAAGACACTTTCCGACGAAGATTACATCAACAACCACTACCTCATTTTCTGCACCCAGAAAGGGGTCATTAAAAAGACCGCCCTCGAAGCCTATTCGCGCCCAAGACAGGCAGGTATCAATGCCATTACCATCAACCAAGACGACTCGCTTTTAGATGTGCAGCTCACTGACGGCGATTCGCATATCGTTGCTGCCGTCAATTCGGGAAGGGCTATCTGTTTTCACGAAGGCGACGTGCGTGCTATGGGCAGAGGCGCAACAGGCGTGAAGGGGATTTATGTAGAAGACCAAGAGCGCGTAGTGGGCATGGTCTGTATCAAGCAGGCAAGCCAAAATTTATTGGTTGTTTCAGAAAAAGGATACGGCAAACGTTCTGATATTGAAGAATATCGCATCACCAAGCGCGGAGGAAAGGGCGTTACGACGCTCAAAATCACTGAAAAAACAGGCGATTTGGTCAGCATCAAAGCCGTAACGGATAACGACGATTTGATGATTATTAAAAAGTCGGGTGTCATGATTCGCTTCTCTGTATCGGAATTGCGTCTGATGGGAAGGGCAACGCAAGGTGTCAAACTTATCAACCTGCCCGAAGGTGATGCCATTGCCTCTGTTGCAAAGGTAGAAAACATCGAAACCGAAGACGACCTCAATGCAGAAGCAGCCGCGCCAGAGATTGCGCCTGATTCGAGTGAGGAGGTAGCCGAATAAGGGCAAATATTTTTCTATTTATTTAGCCTGTTTATTTAGCTATCAAAACAAAAAAGGTTTTGTTACAACGATAAAAGCCTTAAATGCACCCCACCCCAAACCCCGCCCCCATAGGGCAGTGATGTTAAATTCTAAAAAAACAGATTCAAATGTAGGGACAAGGCATTGCCTTGTCCGAAGTGAGATTGAAATAAAATAGGGTTTTCAGACCCAAAAATGGGTTCAGTCCAAATTTTATTTCGTGTCAAATTTGAAAAAACAAGGCTTTTTACAGAACTTAACATTACTGCCCCATAGGGCGGGGCTTTGATTCGGCATCATTTTTTTATGCGAGCATAAAAAAATGATTTGGTTTTCGAACCCTCCCCTATGGGGGGAGGGCAGGGTGGGGGTTCAGCAGGTTTGCGCGAAGCACAAAACCCCGTTTTTTGACCTTCTGACCGTTGTAACAACGCCACAAAAAACATAAAAAACTCATAACAAGCCGTTATGAGTTTTTTTATGAAGTATATTTTTTGTGTGATAAATGCCTTATTTTCAGACCATTATTTGAGCTTGTTACCTTTGAGAAAAAAGTGGCTTTGCGCTTTTCTGCACTTGTCGGCTATTTTACTTGTCAAAGATTTTAACTATCAAAAGTTATCGCAAATTATCACAGATTTTGTGCATTTCCGTAGCCATGTAGTAATAGGCTTGCACCCTTTTCTTGTATCTGCTTATCAGCTTCTTCGTTGCTTTTAAGCGTCCAATCACAGATGAGCTTGTCATTTTTGAGGGTACATTCGTGTTTGAGGGCTTCTTGGGGTATTTCTAAGCGCAAAACGGGTGCGCTAAAAGTTTCTTGTAGGGGGAGCGACTGCGATTTTTCAGCAGCTTGCGCTTGGCTAATGCCTGAAAAAAGGAGTGGCGAAAAGTTTTGCAGGTTGAGATAAACGGTTT
The DNA here is from genome assembly GCF_000422585.1 of Hugenholtzia roseola DSM 9546. NCBI lineage: Bacteria > Pseudomonadati > Bacteroidota > Cytophagia > Cytophagales > Bernardetiaceae > Hugenholtzia > Hugenholtzia roseola. Next base: position 172,466 of record NZ_KE383883.1, on the reverse strand, counting down.
CGGCTAAGGCTACTGCCGCCAAAAGAAAAAGTAAGACCAGCAATTTTTTCATAAGAGTAGGAGTTGTCGATTAGAGATATAACGAGAAAAAAGAGAGAAGGTTGTTGAGGTTTTGCCTATAAAGACAAGATTTTAGAACAAGGGTTGCAAGGCGGCTTCTTTTTTTAGAAAAAAAATAAAAAAGACCCTTAGGTAGTCAGTAGGACAAGACCTGCCTTGTCCCACTGTGCAGCATTTTTCCTTCAAAACGACAGTTTTTGGGTTTGTTCCTACTTAGGCTACTACCTTCGGTTGGCTTTGCGCCGAGCGTTGATAGAGTTGGTAGAAAAAGAGGGGCAGGAAGACAAAGGCAAAAACGGCTGTGCCACTCACAAAAAGGATATTGGCACCGGGAAAATGCAAGCCCTTGAAAATCATGCCGATACTCAAAATTTCGGTAGAAAGGATACCCAAAATAAGGCGTGCTTTGTCGCCAAAATTTAGGCTGCGTCTATTTTGATAGCCCATAACGGCTAAAATAGGCAGCACCAAGAGTGCCAATAAGTAGTTGCCCGATTGTAGGAAAAAATGTGAGCCTTCCCATTTGAGGTGGCGAAACAAGAGATAAAGCGTGAAAGTGAAGGCTACAAAAAAGCCCGATACATACAAGATGCGTTTCATATTAAGTTGGGTTTGAAAGTGTAACATAAAAAAAAGTTCTTCTTCTATTTCTTGTAGCCCATTCGGACTAATGGCTGCAAAAGCCTTTTGGTAGCTTTCTTCGAAGGCATAGCCCTCGTTTATTTTTTCTTCAATAAAGCAGCAAAAATGGTCTAATAGGCTGTTTTTGAGTTCTTCATTCGTGATTTGGCTCGCCTCTATGCGCTTCCAAATCAGCTCTACTTGTGCCTCATCTAAGACCAAAGGCGCGGAGGTTTCAAGTCGTGCCATAGAGCGGTTGGGAGGTTATCAGGTGGTGGATAGTGTTGAGGAAATCGAGTAAGTCATCTACGGCTTGGGTAGTTTGGCTTGCCCCTACGGGCGTAAGCGTGTAATATTTGCGCACTCTTTTGCCAATAAAAACCGATTCAGACACAATGTAACCCTCAGCTTCGAGCTTGTGCAGAGCAGGATAAAGCGAACCTTCTTTGAGCAATATCTTGCCCCCTGTTAGTTCTTTGACGCATTGCGTAAGTTCGTAGCCGTACATTCTGCCGCGCTCTTCCAAAAGACGCAAGATGATGGTACTAAGCGTACCTTTTAGGAGTTCTTGGGAGGAATTGATGCTCATAAGTAGGCGTATTAGATAGGTAAGAAAAAGAAGCGAATACAAAAAAGAAGTCCAAATCAAGACAAGCCCTTTGAAGGTGTTGCGAAAGCCTCTTAGTGCTTTGCATTGTATCTTGTTGTATCGTTTCTATATGTATCGCAAATCTATGTATTTATACCGAAACCACAAAAAAAAAGTTGCGCGGCTGTCCAACTTTTTTCGCTTTTTTCTTCTTTTTTTTCAAAATGCCGTTTTTATGGCGATAAAATCCCAAAAACTGCCTTTTTCGAAGTTAGATTGAAAAAACGTTTTCAGACTCAAAACAAATAAAACTAAATTTTATGATTTTCAAAATCATCTTTTATAGATAATCTTCGGTATAGAACCAAAAACTGCGGTTGAGCGGTATGCGCAAAGTAGCTGCCAAGCGAAAGCGCGTTATAGGTTCGTGTGTAGGAAAAACGGCGGCAAGGGGAGCAATTTGATACCCTACCGTCGCTCCGAGTGTGCCATTTGAAATACCGATTTCGGGCATCAATCGCCAATCGCTTTTGCCTGCTTTTAGGTGGTTTAGGAGGTTGATTTTGACTTGCAGGTAGCCAAAAAGATGCCGTCCTACGCCTATTTGGGGGCTTAAAATCGCCTCACCTTCTACACGCTGATAAGCAAGACTGGTTTCCAAAATTGTATAGTGCCACACGCCCAATTTCATGCCGCCTCCTTTTTGGCGCGGCTTGATAAGCACAAGGGAAAGCCCCAATTCGCCTGCGGTAGGGAAAAAAGGGCGCGACTGTGCGGCAATACCTGTTTTGAATAGCCAAACTTTATCTAACTTCGGTTCTTTTGGCTCGGATTGCTTTTCCTGCCCCCAAAGAAAAGTTGGCGTGAGGGTAAAAATTAAAAAAAGTGAAACAGATAGAAAAGATAAAAAGCAACTCTTTTTTTTCATGGCATCAGAATTTGGAAAAGTGAAAGCAGAAAAGTGAAAGCAGAAAAATGGAAAGTCCTTAATAATGTCCTTTATTTTGGTAGGAAGACACCAAAATAAGCAACATTGCACAAAAAAATAGAGAAATTGGCAGTTTTTTTATTTTCAGAGGCGAGATAGGCGGTTTGCCAAAAGCCTATCAGCTAAAACCAAAGCCGCCATTGCTTCCACTATTGGCACAGCGCGTGGCAACACACAAGGGTCGTGCCTGCCTTTGCCCTCCAATTTGATGGGATTGCCTTGCACATCGACGCTTTCCTGCGTCTGCATCAGCGTTGCGACAGGTTTGAAGGCGACTCTAAAATAAAGGTCTTCGCCATTTGAAATACCGCCTTGTATGCCGCCCGAATGATTGGTTTGGGTGCGAATTTGGTTTTCTCTTTGTTCAAAAATATCATTCTGTTCAGAGCCTTTTTGATGCAAATGTGCAAAGCCGCTGCCATAGTCAAAACCCTTTACGGCATTGATGCTCAACATGGCAAAACCCAACAAGGCATGCAACTTGCTATAAATGGGGTCGCCCAAACCAACGGGCATATTGCGAACTACACAGCTCACAGTGCCGCCAATGGTATCGCCTTGTTCTTTTATCTTTTCTATCAACGCAATCATAGCCTTTGCCGTTTCGGGGTCGGGACAGCGAATGAGGTTTTCGGCTTGTGAAAAATCTAAGTCTTGATAGGATTTTTCAAGGCGAATATTTCCTACCTGCGACACATAGCCTTGTATCTGGATTTGATGCTGCCTTAGAAAAAGTTTGGCAATAGCCCCTGCCGCTACCCTTGCAGCCGTTTCACGCGCCGAACTGCGTCCGCCTCCTCTGTGGTCGCGATGCGCGTATTTTTGTTGGTAGGTAAAATCGGCATGAGAAGGGCGAAAACTTTGCGCCAGATGGTCGTAATCGTGGCTTTTGGTATTTTCGTTTGGTATAAATAAGGTGAGCGGCATGCCTGTGGTCTTGCCCTCGAAAACGCCCGACAAGATGCGTACTTGGTCTTGCTCCTTGCGCGGCGTAACCAAATGCGACTGACCAGGGCGGCGGCGTTTCATCTCTTGGACAATAAAATCGAGGTCTATGGGAAGTAGGGCAGGGCAGCCATCGATGACCACACCCACGCCTTCGCCATGCGATTCGCCAAAGGTTGTGATGCGGAAATATTCACCAAAAGTATTCATGGGCAAGATTGTGATAGGATTGTGATAGGATTGAAATAAATTTGTAATCGTCTTGTAAATACTGCTTTATTTTTTTACTTTCTTTCGCAAAAGATAAACGCCGACCAAAATCAGACCCATGCCAAAATAATGCCCCCACGCCAAACTTTCGCCGTCTAAAAGTCCCCAAATGAGGGCTACAATCGGTATCAGGTAGGTTACGATACTGGCAAAAATGGCGTTTGTCATTTGTATCAGACGGTTGAAAAGGATAAGCGAAATGGCACTCCCCAAGACGGCTAAAATGGCAAGAAACCCCATTGCGCGATAGGCTTTTAGGCTTTCTGTTTGCAACACTTCTACAAAATTAGTAGCCGAAAAAAGATAAATTCCTACCCACAAACCGACGGTAAAAAAGCTCCCTGCCGCAATCGTGAGGGGTGAAAGGTGTCCCAATTTTTCGCGCACCAAATTCACGCTCACGCCGTAGCAGAGGGTAGCCGCCACTACAAAAAGGACGTATAAATTGAGGTTTTCAGGTGCAAAACCCTCGCCCAAGCTCAATAAAACTGACCCCGAAAGGGCAATGCCAAGCCCCAAGAGTTGAAGTTTTTGCAGCTTTTCGCCAAAAAACCAGACAGCAACCAAGGCAGTAAAAAGCGGAGTCAAGGCATTGAGGATACCCGTAATAGAACTTAGCAGTTGGGTTTGTGCCGTAGCAAAGAAAAAGGCAGGCAGCGTATTGCCTAAAAGACCTGACAAAAAGACATAGAGCCAATCTTTTCCCTTGATTCTTTTGAGCCGCGTTAGGATAAAGGGTAGGAAAAAAAGAAAGGCGAGGAAAATGCGAATTGCACCCACTTGTGTAGCCGTAAAAACCTCTAAGCCACGCTTCATCAGGATAAAAGAGCTACCCCAAACAAGGGAGAGAAAGCCTAAAATAAGCCAAGCCAATGGCGGAATGGTGGCAGAAGCCGCTTCCTGCGGCGAAGTAGCGGTATCGAGAGGCGATTCGGGAGCGTTCATGTGTAAGAGGGGCAAAAGAGGAGCAAATGAATAGAGCGCAAAACGGCACAGTGCAGAGCAGTAAGAATGTTAAATATCTCAAAATGTGGCAGATATTCCCTCGCTTGGGGGCGTTTTTGCTACTTTGGATTTGCAAAGTTGCAGTAAAATTTGTTATTTCGCAGTCAATCTTTTCAAATTTTGTTTTTTTAAAGTCCTTGGGCAGCACTTAGGCATGATTTTGGAAAACGCTAAGTGTGCTTATTGGCTGCTTGTAAAATTTATTGTACCTACAAGTTCTTGCTACCAGTTTTGTAAAAATTATACTTTGTTATCTTTCTTTTCTATTCACTAAACGCTTAAAGCATAACAATATGAAAAAACAGCTTTTCTTTACCTTGCTCGCCTTTTGTTTCACGTTTGCTGCCTTTGCACAAGGTCAAATCAAGTTTGACAACGAAACACACGACTTTGGCTCTTTTGATGAGGGCAAGCAAATGGAGCATGTCTTTACTTTCACCAATACTGGCAATGCCCCCATTATCATCAGCGGCGTGCGTGCCTCTTGTGGCTGTACTACGCCATCTTATACGAAAGAGCCTGTGATGCCGGGCAAGCAAGGCACGATTACGGCAGTTTATAATAGTGCAGGTCGTCCTGGGCAGTTCAATAAAAGCATTACTGTTACCTCAAATGCCAGCGAGCCAACAAAAGTCTTGACTATCAAGGGAAATGCCGTCGTAGACCCCAGCAAAGATTCTAAAATTGAGTTGGAGAAAACTACTTTCAACTTAGGCAAAATGAAAAAAGGCGAACCTATTACGCAACGCATCAAGTACAAAAGCACAGGTGCAACGCCTTTGCAGGTGCAAAGTGTTTATAGCTCCTCGTGCAAAAATTGTGTAACCAAAGGCGGCGCAGTAGTTTCGGTAAATCCGGGCGAAAGTGGCATTTTGGAAATTATCTACACACCCAGCGAGCCGGGAGTACGCAAAGATTTCATCAGCATTTATACCAATAGCAAAAGTCAGCGCGTCATCAATGTAACCTTCGAAGGTGAAGTAATTGATGGCGAAGCGGCTGAAAGTCTTTTGAAAACCAACTAAGATAAATTGCGTCTTTGGTGGTTTGATTAAGCCAAAAAATTGCAAAAAGTTGTAAAAATCTAAAAAAAGACCCAAAAGCATTAGCCTTTTTGGGTCTTTTTTCTGACCCAAATACAGCCCCAAAATACAGAGTGGCTTTAATCTAAAAATTAGGTTCGAAATGTAGGGACAAGGCACTGCCTTGTCCGCAGTGAGATTGAAATAAAAAAAGTGTTTTCAGCCAAAAAATGAGATTTGAGCCAAATTTTATTTCGTACAAAATGTAACGCGCCATAGCCTAAGTGTGGGCTACAATATCAACGCCCCACGATTTGTTATTTTTGTAGGCTATAAATCCAGACCAACTGTTTTCCTACCAAAATAAGGTCGTTTTCCGATTGAAAAGCAAATAAAATTTTGCGTGCCGCAGGAAAAACAATTTCTTTCTTTGCATTTGTATAAAGATTCTGCCAAATTAGGGCGTTCCTTTCGCTCTCTATAAAAATCATCTCCTCCCCAAAAAAGGAAAATCTGCCTGCTTGTATTTCTTTTTTGAAGTTGCCTAAGTTATCAAAAACAAGGACGCGCCCCGATTTCAGACCCAAAAACACCATATTTTGATAGGCTTGCAGTTGCTCTACTTCTAAGGCTTCGCCCTTCAAAAAGGGCGCAAGAGGCGTAGAAACCGTTAGGTTTTTTATGTCTAAATAAACCTTTTTCAGACTAAAATCCGATTCGTCTATTGCCCAAAGTCCGTTGTCGAGGGCAGGCGCAAGCAGGCGCACAAGACCCAAATTTCCGCTATTTTGTGCCTCAAAATCGCTCAAAGGGTAGTCCTCGATTTCGGTGAGCTGACGGTTTAGAAAGGCGTAGCGTTGTGCCTCTTGGTAGAAAAGAAAAGGGCGAATGTGGTTTTGCGCCGATAAAAGGGTAGGCAAAATACGGCTTTGAGAGGAAAGAAATTGAATTTCTTTGCCCTCGATGTCAAAAGTTTTGAGATTCGCTTGGCTATCTGCCACAAAAAGCAGGCGATTACTACCCCAATCGACAAGGTGAGGAGCGGGAATTTCAAAGAAATGCACCAGCTCGAAGGCGACATCTTGCCCCTTTGCCGAAGAAAAAAAGAGGGACTCAACCAACAAAAAAAACAAACTAAGGCTAAAAAAACGGCGCAATGGGGTCATGGGTAGGTAGGATTTGAACAAACTTTTTTTGAGGAATAACGAAAAAAGAACGAATTTCGCGTTTTTCTGTAAAAGGCTTTTTCTGATAGGCTCGAAAAGAAAAAAACCTACAAGGCGTTGTCCCCCCCTTATAGGCTTTGAAAAGCAAGAATTTTGAAAGTGTTTGGTTAAAAAGTGAATCGTATTGTAAAAGTATTTGAGCTAAAAGTAGGATTGTATAAAAATGAGTTGTCTGTATAAAAAGAATAAATAGGGCGTTTCCCTAAAAAAGAAAATGAAAAAGAGCAAACTTATATGAGCCGAAAGCCCTACAAGTTGAAAAGTGCGCCGCCAAATTCACTAAGTAGTGAGATTTCGGTGACTTAAAAAATAAAAACTAAAAGTCATTTTCCTAAAAATATACAAATTCCAAAAGTAAAAACGCGAAATGCTGAAAAAAGTTACATAGCACGAAAAGTTAAGAAAAAGCAAAAGCTATACTAAAAATGGACGAAAAAAAAGTCAAATACACGAAAAAAGGATAAAAAAAAGTGAAATAAGGATTAAAAAGTGCAAATGAGATATGCCTTCTTATACGCAAGATAAAAGGGAGGGTTACAGCTTTTTGGTTTTTTTTTCTGATTTTTTTCACACAACTTACACCCGTTTTGTTAAGGGCTTGAAAATCACGCTTGAAAGGGCTTTTAATAAGGGTTTCCCACTAAAAAAAATGCCTGAAAGGGCTTTCTCAAAGGCTAAAAAAGTTTGTACGTTGTTAAACCACAAGGACATGAAAAAGGAGAGGAAGGCGTTGGATTTTTATTTTGGGCAGGCGCAGGGGCTATTTTTTTTGATACTCTGGCTTGGGCTGCTATCTTTTGCCCCTACACTTAGGGCGCAAACGCGCGATTCCCTTTTGAGGCTGCAAGTAAGCGGTCTTACCCCTGATTTGCTCTCGCGCTTCAAGGCAGAATATAGGCAAAAAAAGCGGTTCGAAATCCGAAAAGATACGCTTTGGCTATTATTCGAACCCAAAAATTTTACACAAGAAGAAGGCGATAGTATAGCTTTGTACTATGATTCACTTTGCAAAACAGAGCAAAAAAAGATTGACTTTTTTCTTCAACAGCAGGGTTTTTTTACGCCGCGCTATCGTTTTTTGAAGGAAAGGCAAAGGCAGTACGAACTCCAAATTTCGCTTGGCAGTCCCTTTTTTTGGGGTGAAATAGAAATAAATCTTTTGCCCGAAAGTTTGCAGCAGGAAATTCGCAAAAAATTCCAACAAGATTTTTATTTTACAAAAAATAAAGATACAAAAAAAGTTTTTTCTAATAGCAAAAAAATTAGACTCTCTTTGAAACAGTGGCGCAATTTGCAAGATTGGCTTTTGGAAAAGGCGCAAAATGGCGGCTATCCTTTTGCCCAAACTTGGGCGGATTCTATTCGTCTTTCACCCCCCCATTCTCCTTTGTCCGATTCGCTCGCTTATGCCGTCCATCTGCGTTTGCGCTTTGTGGCAGGCACACAAATCTATTTTGATAGTCTGATTCTTAGGGGAGATGCCAAACTCAAACAGCGTTTTATGCAGCGTTATTTGGGCATAGAAAAAGGCAAATTGTATGAAGAAAAAGCAATTCAAAATATCACCGAAAAGATAAAATATCTTCCTTATTTGCGCTTGAAAAAAGCCCCCGAAGTGCTTTTTAAATCCGATAAAGCCTATACAATTTTGTACTTAGAAGCGGAAAAGAGCAACCAAATAGATGGCTTTATTGGCTTTTTACCCAATCAAAATCTTGCTGCCAACACCCCCAATAGCCCAACACGCACCCTGCTCACAGGACAGGCAACCTTGCACCTACAAAATCCTTTTGGCGACGGCAAGGCTCTTTTCTTTCATTGGCAGCGATTCCGTCCGCAGGCACAAACCTTGAAAACGCACTATACACACCCCGATTTTTTTAATAGTGGGATTGAAATTGTGGCAGGTTTGGAACTATTGCAGCAAGATTCGGCTTTTAGCACCCTGACGCGCCGCCTTGCTTTGGGATACCCTGCCACTTGGGGCAAAGGGTACGTTTTTTATCATCAAAGGAATGCGACAGGATTGCCACAACGAAATGCGCTTCCAGACAACTTAAATAATTTAAGTAATCAATTTTCCCAATTTGGCGTAGGTTACACTTGGCAGAATTTGGACAACGCCTTTTTTCCAAAAAAGGGGTGGCTCCTCAAAGCCGAGATTGGGGTGGGCAATAAGCGTGTCAGTCGTGATACTACCTTAGCAAGTTTAGATTTGTATGAAAATATCGCATTACTTTCTATCCAATGGCAGGGCGAAGGCGAGCTACAATTTTTTCAGCCACTTGGTAGAGGTGGTACGCTTCTTCTGGCTGCTAAGGGTGCTTTTTTAGAAAATCCGTATCTTTTCCCTACTGATTTGTTGCGTTTGGGGGGCTTGCAAAATTTGAGAGGTTTTAATGAAAATAGCTTTTTTGTGCGCCATTATGCGCAATTTGTTTCAGAATACAGACTTTATTTTGAGTCTAAATCTTATCTTTTTGCTTTTTTTGAGGCGAGTCGCTTGCAAACGAACATAGGCAACGAGTCGCCTTTGGCTTTTGGTGGCGGGCTTACCTTTCAGACCCGCGCGGGCATTTTTCATTTTATCTATGCGATGGGAAAATCTCAATTTCAGAGCCTTGGGCTAAGTCAGGCTAAGATTCATTTTGGCTTGAAGAGTGCTTTTTGAAAGCAAAGTTCGACAACCTAAAAAGTTAAAGGGTTTTCTATGGGGCTTATTGTGGTAGTCGTGTTAAATTTTGTGAAAAGAAATATATTTTTAATTTTTATATAAATATAGTTTTAAAAATTAAATAAATAGTTTGATAAATAAAATAATTTTTTTAATTTTAATAATGTTACTCACTGAGATACGCTATTCAAAATTTGCACCTTATTAAAACTTCTCTTATATTTGCGGCAGGATAAAGGTAGTGTAGCTTAAAGCCAAAATATTATGAAATTAGTAATTCTATTTATTAGTTTTTTAACTTGCGTCTTTGCAGAAAAGTCGGGCAATCCCAAAAGTCATGCAAAAATAGAGGAGGTAGCTTTAAAAAGAGAAACTTTTTTTTATCAGTCAGATTCATCTTACAATAATAATGTTAAGTTTTTTTTTAACAAAAAAGAGTATAGTTTAAAATTTAATAAAAAAAGTGAAAATGTTACTATTTTTTTAAATGAAAAAAAACTATTTTTTGAAGATTTAAATGATTTCTATAATATAGATAAAAAAATAGATATAAGTATGAATGATAGCTACAAAATTGTTGTTTGTAAAACTAAAAAAAGAAATTATATTATCGTTTCTTTTTCCGCAAATAATTTTAACAAAAAAAATTTTGTTTATTATTTTGTTTTAGATATTACTAATGAAAAAGAAAATATTATATACGGCATTTTTAATTTTATGACTCCTCTTAATACATTTGGAGATTACAATAATGATGGATATTTAGATTTTTTAATTTCTATAAACGACTATAATAATAAATACATAAAGGAAAAATATAAAATAAAAGAAAAATACTGCATTTTAGCAAATGTTTTTACTATAAAAAATAATAAAATATCTAAAATAGATACTAATAACAATCAAAAAAATGACGTTTTTATCGTGAAAGCTAATTTTATAGAGTCTGTTGCTGAGTTGCAGTATTTTGAGTAGTCTTGAAATATTTTGTGCCTCTCTACTTGGTAGCCCCTTTCGTTCTTATTTCCTAAAATAAGAAAAAAAGCTATCTTTGCGGCGGCTTATTGGTCGCTCTTTTTTTGAGGTTTATCGGGTTTATTTCCTTTTTCACCTAATATTTTGGTTGGTATGAAAAAAAATTACTTTCGTTTTGGGCTTACAATACTTGCGTTGCTGCTTTTTCATCAGAACCTACAAGGACAGGTACAAGGTGGCTCACAGGCAGGTTTTTATGTAGATGAAAAGCAACGCTATTTCCAGCGCGTGGATTTGCCCGTTTATATACGTATTTCCACTACGCCCGACGGTGCAGGTGTGCCGCTTTCAGGTACGAAGGTAGCAGAAAAAGAAGTCAGTGTAGAGCCAATTTTTTTAGATGGACATGGCAAACATACCTTTCGCCACAATGACGGCTTAGACCCCCAAAACACATACGAATATGTGATTTATGGAGATGGCTTGTCGCCCAATAGCAATGCCATTTTTGAAACGCCTTACAAATACACAAAAGCGGGGACGCGCTTTTATGGCAGAGATTTGAAGGTCAGCCTTTCTACCCAAGACCAGATGTCGGGGGTGGAAGACCTCTTTTTTAAGGTAGGAAGTCAGGGCTTTGAATCTTATCAAAATGCGATAGATTTGAGCAGCGAGGGTGAAAATCAGATTTTTTACTATGCCATAGATAGGGTAGGAAATAAGGAAAAAGAAAAGGTAGAAACTTTTGTTATCGATACTACGCCGCCTGAAAGCATCTACAATGTCGTGGGTATTACCGAAGCAGGGGTAATTTCTCTTTCTACCAAAATTTATTTAGAGGTTACGGATAATATCGTCGGGACGGCACAAACGCTCTACCGTTTTGATGAACAGGAATGGCGAAATTATCGCCCTGAAAGCGTCTTGCCTTTGCAGGTTTTAAAGGACGGCAATCATACGTTACAATTTTATTCTACTGACCATTTGAAAAATACAGAAGAAGTACAGTTTTTTAGCTTTTATTTAGATAGAACTGCACCTATTATGTCGGCAGATGTTTTAGGAGATAGGTTTATCGTAGGCGACCAAGTCTATTTTTCGGGCAGAACCAAGCTCAAACTTACTGCCGTAGATAACAAATCAGGGGTAAAACAGACGTGGTACTCGATTGACAACGGCGAATTTCAGCAATACGACCAACCTTTCTATCTGCCCAGCAAATCGGGCTTGCACACCATTCGCTACTTTGCCGAAGACAACGCAGGCAATGAGGGCGTAGAGGGCAGTACCAGCGCACGTTTTGATGAGTACAAACACAACGTTAGTGCCGTTTATGTAGATTTAACGGGTCCCCGTCTTAGCTTCAAATACGAGGGCAAGACCTTTCAGAAAGGCAACATGACCTTTATCAGTGCCAAGACCAATATCCGTCTTTCTGCCACCGATTCCGAGTCGGGGCTGCAAAAAATTACCTACAAGCCTGTGGGTGAAGGGGCAGAAGTGGATTATAGCAGTCCTTTTACCATCAATCAATCGGGAAGACAAGAGCTTGAAATTATTGGTTATGATAATGTCAATAACCGAAATTTGATAAAAACCGAATTTAGCGTAGATGCAGACCCGCCCTCGCTTTTCTATCATTTCAGTACCGTTCCGATTGAAGGTGATGCCTACCCTTCTTATTCCAAAATCTTTTTAGGAGCGCAAGACGGACAAACCGACTGCCAAACGATTTATTACAGCATCAATGGCGAGCCAAAGAAAGCCTATCAGGGTACTATCAGCGGCTTCAAAAAGAACAATTCCTACACGATTTTGATTGAGGTAGAAGACCAATTAGGCAACAAAAGCGAGCAAGAGATTATCTTCCGCACTACCGACTTCTAAAAAATCCAACAAGACCAGACCCTGTTAATGGTCGATTAGACCCTAATAGGTGGCTGGTTTTTGGCTTATATGGTGTTGTTACAACGGTTGGAATGATGCACCTCGAACCAGCCTGCTGAACCCCCACCCTGCCCTCCCCCCATAGGGGAGGGTTCGAAAACCAAATCATTTTTTTGCATAAATATAAAAAAATGATTCCGAATCAAAGCCCCGCCCTATGGCAGTAATGTTAAATTCTAAAAATCAAATGCAAATGTAGGGACAAGGCATTGACTTGTCCTATGCCCCAAACCCTAAGGGTCTTCAAGACCCTTAGGGTTTAAGTCCAAATTTTATTTTGTGTCAAATTTGACAAAACAAGGCTTTTTGCAGAACTTAACATTACTGCCCCCATAGGGGAGGGTTCGAAAACCAAATCAATTTCTTCGCATTTATGCGAAAAAAATTGAGGTGAAATTAAAGCCCCTCCCTATGGGGGAGGGGTTTGGGGCGGGGTGTATTTAACGTTTTCACCGTTGTAACTACGTCGTTTCCGCGTTAGTTTTTAATTTAATTAAAACAAATTTTGTACCTTTTACCAGATTTAAAATGCCTTTAAAAGAATGGTTTGCAGAATGGTTTGATTCGCCTTATTACCACCTTTTGTACCAAAATAGAGATGAAAGGGAGGCGCGTTTTTGGATAGACAACCTCTGCAACTATTTAAAAATAGAGCCGCAGCACCTTATTCTCGATTTAGCCTGTGGCAAAGGGCGGCATGCGATTTATCTCAACCAAAAAGGCTATCAAGTAGTCGGTATAGACCTTTCCGATTCGAGTATTCGCTATGCGCGGCAGTTTGAAAATGAACGCTTGCACTTCTATCGTCAAGATATGCGCGATACGTTTCACCATCAGCCCTTTGATTTTATCCTCAATCTTTTTACAAGTTTTGGCTATTTCGAAACAGAATCCGACCATTTGAAAGCCCTGCAAAATGTGGCACAAAACCTAAAAAAAGGCGGTAAATTGGTCTTAGATTTTTTCAACACCCCCCAAGTAATAGCCCAATTAGTGCCACAAACGACGGTAGAACGGGGCGATATTGCTTTTCAGATACAAAAGCGATTAAAAAATCAGTATATCATCAAAAGCATAGATTTCAAAACACAAGGGCGCGATTTTCATTTCGAGGAGCGTGTGCGTGCGATTTCAAAGGCTGATTTTGAGCGATATTTTCAGAGCGCAGGTTTGAAGGTCTTAGAAGTTTTGGGCAGTTATGATTTAAAACCATATCGAGAAAAGGAGTCGGAACGTATGATTTTTGTAGTAGAAAAAGAGTAGTTTTTTTTGTATAAAAATGAAAGAAATAAAACTTGGCTTAAAAGAAAATTGGCAACAGTTTGTTCTTTTGGTGCTGGTCAATGCCTTAGTAGGTGGCATGGTCGGCATGGAGCGCAGCATTTTTCCGCAGTTTGCGGAAAGTCAGTTTGGGGTATCTTCCAAAACGGCGGTGCTTTCTTTTATTACCGCCTTTGGTATCAGCAAAGCCATTGCCAACTATTACACAGGCAGATTGGCAAACCGTTTGGGGCGGCGCAATTTGCTACTTTTGGGCTGGCTACTGACAATTCCTGTGCCTTTTTTGCTACTTTACGCGCCTTCTTGGGCTTGGGTCATTGCTGCCAACGTGCTTTTGGGCATGGCGCAGGGCTTGACGTGGAGCAGTACGGTAGTCATGAAAATTGATTTGGTAGGCGAAAAAGATAGAGGCTTGGCAATGGGACTAAACGAATTTGCGGGTTATCTGGCGGTGGGCGTAGTGGCTTTCCTGACGGGCTACCTCGCCAATCGTTATGGGGTGCTGCCCTATCCTTTTTATGTTGGCATTTTTATTTCGGTGGTCGGATTTTTTCTGACGCTTTTTTGGATAAAAGACACACGCATTTTCACCAAAAAGGAAGCCCAAAGCAGCGCAAATGTTCCATTAGAGCGCGTCTTTTGGGATACGACTTTTCACAACAAAACATTGAGTTCGGTTACGCAAGCAGGGCTTATCAATAACCTCAATGATGGCATGATTTGGGGATTGCTGCCCCTTCTACTTTTTTCATTCCAATACGACAACGAAAACATAGGCATCATTACCGCCACTTACCCAACGGTTTGGGGTATCGGACAGCTTTTTACAGGCAAAATGTCTGACCATTTTTCTAAAAAGAAGATGCTTTTTTGGGGCATGGCACTACAAGGAATTGCCATTTTGCCGCTCCCCTACGTTACGCATTTCTACACCCTTATGGGGCTTTCGGCTCTTTTGGGCTTCGGTACTGCCTTAGTGTATCCTACTTTTTTGGCTACGATTGCGGCGGCAACTGCCCCTACACAGCGAGCAGAAAGCATTGGCACTTTTCGCCTATGGCGCGACTTAGGTTATGCTTTTGGTGCAATTCTTTCGGGTCTGATGGCAGATGCTTTCGGTATTGAAGTAGCAATTTTAACTATCGCCTTGCTTACCCTATTTTCGGCAGGGCTGATAGCACAGCGCATGCCTGAAAAAATTACACCTTTGTAGGGAAAAGCGCAGTCTTGTCTGATTTTAAAAGTTAGACGCAAATGGCTAAACCCTAAGGGTCTGCAAGACCCTTAGGGTTTAATCCAAATTTTATTTCGTTTCAAATTTGACAAAACAAGGCTTTTTGCAGCACTTAATATCATTGGGGAAAAGCGCGGTTTTGCCTGCTTTGAAAGTTTAGACCAAAACCTTGTAGGGCTTTTGCGCCGACAAGGTTTTTTGTGTCTATAAAAAAGACGGCTTTCCTACTTTTTTGGCATCAAAAAGGGTTCTTTGTGTAAAAAATTTGCTTTTTAGGGCTTTTGATTTTGAAAATTCGCAAAAGGGGCTAATTTTGCCAAACAAAAAACACAAGCGGTTCTATCATTCCAAATTTTACACATTTCACACCAAACACTTCTCAATCCTACATGGAAAACATTATCTACTTAGTGCCACTCTTCGGGGTAGTAGCCCTCCTTTATACGGCTCTACAATCGGCTTGGGTGAGCAAGCAAGCCGCAGGCGACGAGCGCATGACAACCATTGCACGCTATATCGCCGAAGGCGCGATGGCTTTTCTGAAAGCCGAGTACAAGGTATTGGCAGGCTTTGTTGCCCTTGCCAGCGTGGGCTTATTCTATTTGGGCTATACAGGTGAAAATTCGCACCCCTTAGTGGTGGCTTCTTTTGTAATAGGCGCGGTATTTTCTGCCTTAGCAGGCTTTATCGGCATGCGAATCGCAACAAAAGCCAACGTCAGGACGGCAGAAGCCGCCAAAACAAGTCTTTCACAAGCCTTGAAAGTTTCCTTTACTGGGGGCGCAGTGATGGGCATGGGCGTAGCAGGCTTGGCAGTCTTGGGCGTGGGGTCGCTTTTTATCGTCTTTTATTGGCTCTTTGTAAAAAGCACAGGTGCAGCCGTTACAGGATTAGAGATGGAGCGTGCGCTTGAAGTCTTGACAGGCTTCTCTTTGGGGGCGGAAAGCATTGCCCTTTTTGCGCGTGTAGGGGGCGGCATTTATACCAAAGCTGCCGACGTAGGGGCGGATTTGGTAGGAAAAGTAGAAGCTGGTATTCCCGAAGATGACCCTCGCAATCCTGCCACGATTGCCGATAACGTAGGCGATAACGTAGGCGACGTAGCAGGCATGGGGGCAGACCTTTTTGGCTCTTATGTCGCGACGATTTTGGCGGCGATGGTCTTGGGTAGCGAAATGAAAGTGATAGACGAATTTAACGGACTTTCGCCTATTTTACTGCCTATGATGGTAGCAGGCGTAGGGGCGATATTTTCTATGGTCGGCATGCTCTTTGTGCGCGTCAAAGAAGGCGGCAATGTGCAGGGCGCACTCAATATCGGCAACTGGGCTTCGATTGTATTGACGGCAGTGGCGGCTTATTTCCTCATTATGTGGATGTTGCCCCCTAATTTGCAGTTGCGCGGCTATGATTTTACCAACTTGGGAGTCTTTTGGGCTGTCTTTATCGGTCTAATTGTAGGGGCTTTGATGTCTTTGATAACAGAATACTACTGCTCGATGGGAAAAGCCCCTGTCAATTCTATCATACAACAATCTTCTACGGGTGCAGCAACGAACATCATTGCTGGTTTGGCTGTGGGTATGAAATCTACTACAATGCCGATTATTGTCTTGGCGGCAGGGATTGTAGGGGCTTATAGCGTAGCAGGTTTGTATGGCGTAGCGATGGCGGCGGCAGGTATGATGGCGACAACGGGCATGCAATTAGCCATTGATGCCTTCGGTCCCATTGCCGACAATGCAGGGGGGATTGCCGAAATGAGCCACCTTCCCAAAGAAGTGCGCGAGCGTACCGACATCTTAGATGCAGCAGGCAACACGACGGCGGCGATAGGAAAAGGCTTTGCCATTGCTTCGGCTGCCCTTACCTCTTTGGCACTTTTTGCCGCTTTTGTAGGCTTGGCAGGAATCAGTGCGATAGATATTTACAAAGCCCCTGTTTTGGCAGGCTTATTAGTTGGAGCTATGATTCCCTTTATTTTCTCTGCCTTAGCAATTTCGGCGGTAGGAAAGGCGGCAATGGATATGGTAAAGGAAGTGCGCCGTCAGTTTCGCGAAATCAAAGGCATCATGGACGGCACAGGGCAGCCTGAATACGACCGTTGTGTAGAAATTTCTACCAAAGCCGCCATTCGCGAAATGATGCTACCCGGTGCGATTGCGATTATCACGCCCCTTGTGGTAGGTTTTGGCTTCAAAGGAGTCTTTCCTGATGCAAGTTCTGCCGAAATTTTGGGCGGACTTTTGGCTGGCGTTACCGTTTCGGGGGTCTTGATGGCAATGTTCCAATCCAATGCAGGCGGCGCGTGGGATAATGCCAAGAAGTCTTTTGAAAAAGGAGTTGATATCGATGGTAAAACCTACTTCAAAGGCTCTGAACCGCACAAAGCCTCTGTTACGGGCGATACCGTAGGCGACCCTTTCAAAGATACTTCGGGTCCTTCTATGAATATCCTCATCAAACTCATGTCGATTGTTTCGCTTATCATTGCGCCACATATTGCCGTAGATGGGGCAAAACGCCATGCCGAAGTGGAAAAGCAGAAAGCTCCCGTAGAGGTAGTGGTCAAAGCGAATCCTACCCAAAAAGTGAAGGGTTCGTAGTTTTTGGCTTTGCAACAAAATCCTAAGCAAAGCACCACCAAAAGCACAAAAAAATACCGTTCTCAATAGGAACGGTATTTTTTTGCTAACTGCGCCAGATGTAGGGAAAAAGAAGATAGCCCAACGCCAAACAAAGCAGGTCTATCAAGCCGACCATCAGGAGTTTATCATAACTAACCGACCATGCCAAGCCATCTAACGCATTTTTGGAAAGGCGAATCAGTAGCAGTAGCAGCGGCAGGGTAATGGGAAAACCCAAAACTGCCATCAAGGTAGCACTATTTTGTGCCTGTGCCGCAATGGAGGCGATAAAAGTTAGGGAAAAGCCCAAGCCTATTGCGCCTAATGCCAAAATCAATACGAAAAGACCCATATCTGCAATCGGATTGCCCAACACTAAGGCGTACATCAGAAAGCCTAAGCCGCCAATACCAAACATCAGGACGGCATTGTAGAGCATTTTTGCCAAAATCAGAACCTCTGGACGAAAGAGTGTGTAGAAGTACATCAGCCTGCCTTCGCGCTCCTGCAAAAAACTTTTTCCAATCGCATTGGCAGAAATAAAAAGCAGGATTATCCACAGAAGGGCGTTCCAAGTAATTGGGTGCAGGGCATTTTTTCCCATACTAAAACTAAGGTAGCAGACAAAGATAGTCGAACTCAAATAGAGCAAGACACCACTCAACGCCGATTTTTGGCGATATTCCAACAGAAACTCCTTGCGGATAAGAGTCAGGATTTGTACCAGCATAATAAAAATGATAAAACTCGTCGCAAAGATGCCTATTTTTACCAAATTTCCCGACAAGCGACTGCACGAAAAGGTAGAAAGTTTGGCTTTATCCCGATTGCGCCCTTTTTATGGAATACAAATGGAATGATATTTGGGTATTTCTAACCCAAATCTTTAAGGGGCTTGCTAAAAAAGCCACTTTCTTTTATTTTCTTTTTTCTCTTTATTCTTTTATCCTGATTTTTAAAACCATGAAAAAAACAGTAGGCTCTCTGTTCTTCTTTTTTGCAATCCTTTGCACGACTAACCTTTGGGCGCAGGGAACGATTATGATTGGCGAAAATGCCCCTGCACAAGTAGAGGGGATAGAGTTGGGCTATAATATCACCAACGCACGCCGACAAGACGTAGGAAGGGAAGAGATGGAGCGTTATGAAATTACGCTTTATATGACCAATCGAAGCGGTTGTTCTAAAATCGTCTTGCTCAACGACAACGTCGTCAATACTTCCATGAGTGGAAATGCGCCTGATGTTTTCGCCGTCTTCGATTGCACCAACGCCACAGGCAAAAGACTTACCTCGCGTAGTGCAAACTTGCGTGCGCCCCAATTTTTCATTCCTATCCGCAGGACAGAAAAAAATGCAGAGGGCAAAGATGTTACACGTACCGAAAACGTGCATGCGGGTTTTGCTTTGCGCAATGGTGAAACTATCAATACGACCATTATCGTAATTGTGCCTTTGGGCGAGCGTCCGCGCATGCAAGCACGCCTTACCATGTTTTCTAATTTCTAAGTGCTAATTGTGTGCTGCTCCTTTTTCCAAAACTACACTTCAAAATAATCGCTAACAATTACAATAGCCTAAATGCTGCTTTATATTTTGGCTTAAATTGTAAGCATCAATAAAAATAATAAAACAGACTTTATACCATTTTTCAAAAAAAACTACTTTCCCAAGACCACAGACCCATGAGATGACCACTTTTTTACCGCAGGCTTTTTCTACACGCAAAAAGTTCAAAAAAATAACAATTTGGCTTTTTTGGATAATCTATACAAGCAGTTTTTTTTTCAGCCTCTCGCTTCGGGCGCAAAGGCTCTCTTGGGGGCTTGTCGGAGGGCTGACTTATAGCAAGGTTGCCAATTTAGACAATAAGCGCAAACTTTCTGCCGCTTCGGGGACTTTTCTGATGTACCAATTCAAAGACAACTGGGCGATTCAGCAGGAACTGCGCTATCTTTCCGCAGGGGCAAAGATGGGCTTTCAAGGCACACGCTTCACCTTTCGTGCCGACTACATCGAGAGCGTTACTGCCCTGCACTACCTCTTTTTTGGACAATATTTTCGGTGGCAGGCGCAAACGGGTTTGGGCGTAGGCTACAATACTTGGGCTACTTTTGATAAAGAATTTGACGCACGCCCTTTTGTTTTTCGCTGGGATTATCACCTGATGCTGGGTGTGGGCTTTCGGCGTACTTTCGGGGCTTGGCAGTGGCTACAGGTCAATCTCCGTCACCGTTTTGGCAGGCGGTCGGTTTTCAATAATGCCGCTTTTCGCGTGCCTCACTCTATTTTTTCGCTTGATGTAGCTTATTCTCTGCCTTTGCTCACGAGCAGGCGCGGTTGGCGATAATTTTTTCTTAAAAAATGCGTAATTTGCAGGCGTTTTCAAAATCCTTTTAAAGAGAAATCTTTTTAGATGCGTCTTTCCTTACCTTCTTCCTCTTTTGCGCTATGTTCGTTGCCTTTTGTCGTCTAATATTTCGTTTGCGCGGTTGGAAAACTGCGGGACTTATTCCTGTACCTGATGCCGCCAAGCGTTGTGTCATGATTGCCGTTCCACATACTACAAATTGGGACGCAATTTATACCATTGCTTGTTTTGATATGATGGGAATTAAATGGCGTTTTACCATCAAAAAAGAATGGCTCAAGCCGCCTTTCGGTGGGATTCTCAAATCTTTGGGTGCTATCGGCATAGATAGAAGTCCGCGCAAAGAAGGCGAACAACGCCCCTCTACGGTCGAGGCAATGGCGCGTCTTTTTGAAGAACACGAGCAACTCTGTATCGTCGTTACGCCCGAAGGCACGCGCTCGGTGGTAAAGGAATGGAAGATGGGATTTTATCATGTCGCGAAAATGGCAGGCGTGCCGATTGCCTTAGGCTACATGGACTACGCGCGAAAGGAGGCAGGATTGGGTAAAATTATCTACCCTTCTGATGACATAGCGGCTGATATGCGCCAGATTATGGATTTTTACAAGACCATCACGCCCAAATTTCCCGAAAATTTTAGCCTCGATGTGCGCTACAAAGGAGAGTAAAAGGTAGTGATGTTAAATTCTAAAAATCAAATGCAAATGCAGGGACAAGGCATTGTCCTCTTTGAAATTTGATTGAAGCAAAATCATTTTTCAAGCTCGAAATTGGGTTGGAAGCCTTTTGAATTAGCGGCACAGAAAATCTAATCAAAAGTAGTTTGCCCTATTCATTTTTTTTGTGTAAATTTGCGCTTATTTTAGCTATGTTCTAATTTTTAAAAGCGATGGAATTTATTTTTACGCATCTATGCAGACATCTTTGGGTGTTATTGGCTTTGGGGTTGCTTTTTTCTTGTAAAGATGAGCCAGCGAATCCGAACCAGAATTGGGCAAATCTGCTCGAAGGCAGGTGGCAGGTGCAAAGGTATCATACGGAAATAGAGTTAGCAAATTTTAATAATATCGAAACCATAGAAGAAGGCGAAATGCTTTTCACCCTGCAAGGCACTTCGGGCGGCACTTACACTTTTTTTCAGGAAGAGATAGGCGTAGAAAATGTTTGGCAGTTTCAGGCGCAAAATGGGGAGCAAATACCCAAAATTTATCTCGAAGGCGCACTTTTAGACGAAGGAATTGCGCTTCAAATTGGCAGAAACAACCGAAAGACTACCGAAACTTTCCAAATCAAGACCCTAACCGAAAACCTGATGGAATTGGAAAACCGCGCCGTTTTTATCTTTCCTTCGGGCGGCGTGAATTTACAAATGGTAATAGAAATTAAAATTTTGCTAAATAAATAAAACTTTTTTAAAAATAAAAAAAGCAATTTTCTTGTGTCTTTTGCTACAATTTCCCTTCCCAAAACCATTCATATAGCGAAGGCAGCACGCCACTTAGCAGAAGCCCCCATAAAAGCCAAAATTGTAGCTTGCGATAAGGAATTTGATACCCTATTTTTTTTCCAAAAAAACAAACTAAAAAAAGCCACAAAAGCGATACCCATAGCATCAAATAACCGCTCGTAAGTGCGTAGCCAACGTAGTGATAATGCCCTAAAAAGGTATCGTAGAGGCAAAGATGAGAAGGCAGTCCGTAGATGTATTTTACAAAATGATTTTCGAGGCTATGCACCCCTACAAAGGTATAAACTACCAAAAGCAGTAACCAAAATAAAATAAATCCTTTTTTCTTTATGATTTTTTTTAGCAGCAAGACCAAAAAAGTCTGTAAGAGAATAAGTGCGTAGAATGTCCAGACTGCCTTTTCTGTCAAGGCAGAGGCTTCTAAAAATTGATGCGGATTGAGTCGCTTTTCAAAAAGATTGACACTACAGCAAGTGGTAATGACTTGCGGGTCTATGTTGGCATAGTACAAAAAAGTAGTTGTAAAATCTAAAAAAAGCAGTGGTAAAATCATAAAAAGCACCCAATACTTGCGTGGTGTGAGCGCAGAGGCAGGGTCTTTTTGGTCTAAATGATTTAAAAGATAGAAAAAAAGAGAACCTATAAAAGAGCTGATTTTTAAAATAAAAGCAGGCTTGCCGTAGTCATTGGCAGCCAAAGAGCCTTCGGCGCACATTGCCCCTTTGAGTAGGGCGGGCAAGTGTTCGTTGAGCGTAACCAGATAAATCACGACCAAAAGCATTTGGAGCAGCATGAGCATTTCGAGAATCGCACTGACCAAATAAGTACGTTTTTCCAAAGCAATTTGTAGGGGCGAGGTGCTGCCTTGCTGCCAACTGAAAACAAGGCGCACCGACCAAAAGAGTGCCACTGATGCCAAAAGCAGTAAGCAAAATTGTCCTAATAATTGTGCAATAACCCAAGTATCGGTGAGCATAAGCATTTAGAAAGCATCTTCAAGATGCAGGAGTTCGTTTTTTTCGGTTAGAATGGCTAAGATGTCGAAGCGGATAGCCCCCTGCCAAGGGTTTTGTTCGAGGAAAGTTTCGGCGGTTTGTAGGATTTTGTCCACTTGTTTGGCACTGACAAAGGCTTCTGGATTGCCGAAGTCGTCATTTTTGCGCTGCTTCACTTCCACAAAAGCTAAGATTTCGCCCTTGCAAACTATCAAATCTATTTCGCCGCGCCCAGCGCGAAAGTTTTGCGCAACCAATTTATAGCCTTTTTCCAACAAAAACGACAAGGCACGCGCCTCGCCTTCTTTGCCCAAAGATTGCGTATTCGCTTTTGATTTTGGCATGAGATTTTCGTTTGTTTCTTTGGTAGTAATGCCTTTGCAATCACAAAAGATTTTGCCAATTTTAATACAAATCGTCTAAGGACATCTTCAAATATTTGCCACAGACCCAATAGGCACTCGCCACATTGACGCTAATTCCGACCAAAAGCAAGACCAAAAAGACATACAAATAGTAATAACTTTGGTGCAGCACCTCCAAATCGGCTATCCACACAAAAACAATTTGCATAAGCAGCACTACCAGCGTTGTGGCAATGGCGGCACTGATAAGTC
The DNA here is from genome assembly GCF_000422585.1 of Hugenholtzia roseola DSM 9546. NCBI lineage: Bacteria > Pseudomonadati > Bacteroidota > Cytophagia > Cytophagales > Bernardetiaceae > Hugenholtzia > Hugenholtzia roseola. The sequence continues at coordinate 149,548 of NZ_KE383883.1, read as the reverse complement.
CCTGCCAAAAGGCGCGTATCACAAAGGGTCTTTTGATAAAATCGGCAGTTGCGCCCACTAATTGCATGCTGCGTATTAGAAAGCGTTGCGAAAAGAGAGCCAAGCGAATGGCGTTATTGATAAGCACGATGGCAGCCACAAAATATGCCACAGCAAAACAGATAAAAATAAGGCTGATGATGCGCAAATTTCGCTGAATTTCAAGCACATACCGCTCTTTGTAGCCTACTTCTATCACGCCTTCGATGGCTTCCAACTCGGCTTTGATAGGCTCTATGCGCGATTTTTGGTAATATTCCTGTTTCAAATTGATATAAAAAACGTCGGGCAGGGGGTTTTGTCCGATAATCTGAACAAAATCCTTTCCTACTTCTTGCGTCAGGAGTTTGGCGGCTTCTTCTTTGGAAACAAAACGAATCCGCGCTTTTCCTTTTGCGTCTTGTGCGATAAAGTTTTTTTGCGCCAAACTTTGTTGGATAGAAAGCCGTTCTTTCGAGCTAATATCGCGTCGTAGGTAGAGTTCTACTTCTATGTTTTCTTGGGTTTTGGTAGAAAAGGCTTGGGCGTAGAGCCAAAGCAAGACCAAAATGCCCGTAATGGTTAGTGCAAGGCTGATATTGATAAGTACGCTAAGATAGGGGTAGCTGCCGATACGTTTTTGGGCAAGAGAACGGTTGAGCATATCAAAAAAGGGACAGAGGTAAGATAAAATGCGCCCTATGGTTTGCCCTTTGTCAGAGTGCAAGGGGAGGTCTTACAAAAATAGGGCTTTTCGCACAAAAAAAACGAAGCATAGCCCCGCTTTTTAGGAAAAGTTTTTGCATCTTTGTAGGGGAGGCTACTCTTTTTCCCCTTCTTTCCTTTACATTTCCTACCCTTATGCCTTTCAAAATCCTTATCATCGATGTCTTGCATCATTCCTTTGAAGAACTTTTTGCTGCCCCCGATTTGGATTTGCAGATAGATTACAAGCCGTATCTAAGCCCTGCCGAAGCCGAAAATATGCTTAAAATGTATGATGGTTTGGTCTTGCGTAGCAAACTCAAACTGACGGAAAGAGTGCTTCAAAAAGCACCTCAATTGCGCCTCATTGCACGTGCAGGGGCAGGTCTGGACGAAATAGACCTCTCTTATTTGGCTGCTCGCAACATCAAACTCTTGCACGCGCCAGAGGGAAATCGTGATGCCGTCGCCGAACATACCATTGGTCTGATGCTTGCCCTTTTGCACAAAATTGTGGCGGCAGATAAGCAGGTGCGCCAATACCTTTGGCAGAGAGAGGCAAATCGTGGTATCGAGTTGGGTAGTCAAACGGTGGGCATTATCGGCTATGGAAACATGGGACAGACCTTAGCCCGTAAGTTGAGCGGTTTTGGTACAAAGGTGCTTGCCTTTGATAAAAACGAGGCTGCCTTTACTTCTCAAAGCCTACAATGGGCGCAGGCAGTAGATTTTCCTACCCTACAAGCGAAGGCGGACATCGTAAGCCTGCATTTTCCGCTTGATGAGCGAAACAAAAATAGCGTCAATGCCGCTTATTTGGCAGGATTTAGAAAGCCCATCTTTCTTATCAACACAGCAAGAGGGGAAATTTTGAATACGCAGGCACTTCTCAATGCCTTAGAACTTGGAAAAGTAGCAGGGGCTGCCTTAGATGTTTTAGAGAATGAACAGTTGGAACGCCTCACACCTGCACAAAAGAAAAGCTACCAAGCCCTTTTCGAACGCCCCGACGTAATTCTAACTCCACACGTAGCAGGCTGGACGCACCAATCCTATCGCCGTATCAATGAAGTGCTGGCTCTCAAAATCAAGGCGTACCTCAAAGAGGAAAAAGAAAAACGCTCCTAAGTGCAGAACAAGAGAACAAAATTTTCTCTACCTTTATTGATATTTTCGCTACTTCTATCTGTGGAAAGTTTAATATGAAAGACGAAAAACCTAATCAAAAAGAGCAAAATCTTTACGATAAAATTTTAAAGGAAAATATCTTAGGATACGTCTTGCAGTTTTCAGAAAGACAGTTGGGTTTTCATATCAAAAAATATGATTTATTAAAAGATAAGCTGCAAACTACCTTAGAACGCGAGGCGGATTTTCTAATTTTTATCACCACCCAAGACGAAAAAGAATTTATCCTGCACTTAGAATTTCAGGCAAGAGATGAGCCAAATATGCTACTTCGTATGCAAGAATATTATGCCATTTTACAAAAAAAGTATCAAAAACCTATTATTCAAATTGTTTATTACTTAGGTGAAACGCCCAGCAATATGCGTGCTACCCTTGCGCCTTCGGAAATATTTACAGGTTTTCGATTAAAATCTTTTAGAGATTATTCCTACAAAGAATTTATCGAATCTGAACATGCCGAAGAAGTTATTATGGCAGTTTTAGCGGATTTCGGAAAAGAAAAACAAGAGGAGGTCGTGAGCAAAATTTTATTCCGCCTTTCGCAACTAAAAAGCGATATTACTGCGTTAAATAAGTATGTCAAGCAGTTGCTTGTATTGGCGCGTCTGCGCAATAAACTTCCAAAAATCATTCAAAATCAATTAGGCAA
>NZ_KE383883.1:143421-146560 GCF_000422585.1 Hugenholtzia roseola DSM 9546 | reverse complement strand
AAGGTTTAGAGAAAGGTATAGAGAAAGGCTTAGAGAGAGGCAAACTCGAAGGAAGACTCGAAGGCAAGCTCGAAGGCGAACGTGCGGGTGAATTAAAAGCGCGACGCGAATTAGCGATTTCTTGCTTACAAGATGGGCTTTCGGTGGAGAAAACCGCCAAACTCACAAAACTATCCATCGAGGAGGTTCGCAAATTGAGCAAAGAATTGTAAGCCTATTAGTCGTATTTGGTTGTTGTTTGTACCAGATAGTCGGCAGCAAAAGTGGCAAAAACGATTTTATCGTTTAAAAAGGCGCATCTTTTTGCTATTTTTGTTGTACCTTGTGGCGCAAATCTAACGCCCAACAACAGCAGTGTTAAGCTCTAAAAATTAGGTGCGCCATTTCTTGACAAGTGCCGAAATCATAAAAAAGAACGCCAAGAAAACGGACACACGCGCCAGATAATCGCCATTAGCAGCAAAGAAAGTTATCGTATCGTTGGGATTGATAGTGCCGCGTATGGCTGCGGTTTCGCCGTATTGGGTGGCTTGCGAAATTTCGCCTCTTTGGTTGATAAAGCAGGAAATACCCGTATTGGCTGAACGCGCGACGCTGCGGCGCAATTCTATCGCACGCAAGGCAGAGAAGCCCAAGTGCTGCACGTGTCCCGAAGTATTGCCCCACCAGCCGTCGTTGGTGATAACTGCCAACCAAGTTGCCCCTTTTTGCACGTATTCGGTACAAAAATCGCCATAAATAGATTCGTAACAGATAATAGGAGCAAGACAGTTTTTTGTCGTGTTATCGGCACAAAAGACGGCACGCTCCTGCGAAATACCTAAATCGCCCATTATATCTACAAAAAACTTCCAATCTTGCGGTAGCCACCTTTTGAGGGGATTTTTTTCTGCTCCCGTAACCAGTTTAGACTTGTGATAAAAATCGGCATTTCCGTTTGGCGTGATATAAAGAGCGGCATTATAGGAATCGTAATAAAAATCGTCCTGCCTTGATTTTCGCGCTGTGTTGCTTAGGGATTCGCCTTTTTGGTAGAATTTGTACGTATCGATACCTGTCAGGATATAGGCGTTGGGGTTGCTTTGATTGAGGGCTTTGAAAAAACGGCGCGGCTCTGGATATTGAAAGACCGCATTTTCAGGCACATTTTCATGTAGGGCAGTTTCGGGAAAAAGTAGGTAGCGCGTTTGGGGACTGCTATTTTTTTGCGCCAATTCTATAAAACGGTCTATCTGTTCGGAATAAGATACGTAGTTTTTTGAAGGCTCACCAGTGGCAGGATTGTAAGGAAATTTTTCTTCATAACAGTCTAAATTAGGCTGAACCGCCACTACTTCAAAACCCTTTTCGGTATTTTCTTCGTAGGTATAAAATAAAATTTGTGAAAACAAAAGAGGCAATATCAAAACTACAATCGCTGCAAGCGGATAGGAAGAAGCAGGAACTTGGGCGGTTTGCTTTTTTTCTAACCATTTGAAAATCAGATAATTGACGGCTAATACCCAAAGCGTACCTCCAAAAGCACCTGTGTATTCGTAGAATTGCACCCACGAGGGTAAAAAGCCAAAAGCATTGCCTAAATTGAGCCAAGGAAAGGAAAGTTCCCAATTAAGGTGTAGGTATTCGAAACTAAGCCAGTAGCTAAAAAATGCCGCGCCATGCAGGGCTTTGCTATAACGGTGTGTTTGGTGAAATAAGACCACAGGTAGCGATTGAAGTAGGGCGTTGATAAGCCACACGCCTATCACCCCCACGCCCAAAGCATTCCAAAGCCACCAAATTGTGCCGACATTCCACACTGAAAAAGCGAGCCACACGTAGAGAAAAAAACGCCAACTGCCTTTTTTTTGCAGCCCAAAATCTTGCGCCAAAAGCAAGAGGGGGACTAAACCAATAAAAAGTAGGATTTGAAAAGGCGCGTACCAGCCAAGGCTAAGTAAAATTCCACTGCTCAACGCTAAAAAGAGCCGATAAGAGGGCTGTTGCGACTGTTTTTCTAAAAAGGCTAAAAACAAGTGGGTAGGCATGGGTAAAATAGGGGAGCGTAAAATTTCTACTCAAAAGACATCAATTTGTTGGCGGCGGCGCGTGCTTCAAGTGTATCCACTAAATAGACAAACACATTTTCGGCGCGACGTGTTTCGGCGGTGTAATGGTCGTAGTTGAGGCGGTAAATGGTAGAATCTATTTGATGATGGCGAAAAATATTTTGGCGAAATTTCAGAAAGCGCGTATAACGGCTTTCGTCCTGCTCATAGCGTTGGTTCGCTGCCGATTCTGCAATCATCAAATCGGCTGTAATGCTAATAAATTGCTGGGGTTTTAAAAGCCAATCGGGGCGAGTGGGGCGGTCGGCTTCACAGGCGAAGAGAAGCAAGGCGAGAGTGGAAGCTATCATCACCCTACGCAGCACCCTCAAAGGGCGAGAGAGCAAAAAAGCAGACATAGCGCATTTTTAGGGTAAAAACAAAGATTTTTCAGAACACAAAGAAACGCATTTTTTGTCAAGCATGACACATCTACCAGAAAGGAAAGGGCTTTTTATTCTTTTTTAAGCACTTGCGGCTTAGATTATTAATTTTTTAGTTTTTGTTTTTAATTTATTATCTCTCCTTTGCCTATATTTCGAAAGGCTGCCCTAAAAAACTACTCAAAAAATAGAGGCGTTTTCAAAATAGTTTGCTATTTTTGTAGTACCTTATAGCGCGAGTCTCAAATAGCGGATACAAAAAGCATAGAAAAATATGATAGATTCTAAAAAAATCGTATCTTTATGGTCTAATTAGCTTATAAAATCTTTTATGAAAGACGGAAAACCTAATCAAAAAGAACAAAATCTTTACGATAAAATTTTAAAGGAAAATATCTTATCGTATGTCTTGCAGTTTTCAGAAAGGGAGTTGGGTTTTCATATCAAAAAATATGATTTATTAAAAGATAAACTACAAACTACCTTAGAACGTGAGGCTGATTTTCTAATTTTTATCACCACCCAAGATGAAAAAGAATTTATCCTACAATTAGAATTTCAAGCAAGAGATGAGCCTAATATGATACTTCGCATGCAAGAGTATCATGCCATTTTACAAAAAAAATACCAAATACCTGTTATTCAAATCGTTTATTACTTAGGCGAAAC